>CARBKU010000060.1 GCA_948946035.1 uncultured Clostridia bacterium | reverse complement strand
AAATATTGGAATTAAGTATAGTGCTAGTTCTTTGTTAAATTGATTCCAAATTAGTATAATTGCCATAGTTGGAGTAATACATATTTTAGTAATATAAAACCAAAAATTTCCTAATATTTTACGTATTGATAAAAGTTCTTTTGATAAATAAGCTAAAAAAGTTCCTTTGTTTTCTTGCTCAAAATATTCTGGTTTTACTTTTTGTAGATGTTCTACTACTTTTTTTCTTAAATATATATCTGCTTTTCTTGAATTTGTAAAATAAAATTTTCTGTATAATGTTCGTGGGATAAATACAAAACTTGAATAAAATATTAGCCAATATACTTGCTGTAAAATTAATTCTTTATTTATGTTTTCTTCCATTAGCAAATCTAATATGTTTCCAATTAGTTCTGGTATTTTAAATGCCATATATATTACTATTGTGTGTAATATTACTCCTAGTAAGTGATATGGTAGTAGTCTATTTAGTGCTTTTGTTATTATTTTATTGTACTTTTTCATTTGTTACTCCTATTCGAATTTCTCTTAGCATCATATTATATAATAAATTGTATTGCAATTATATGTAAATATTTAAGTTTCGACTTTTTACAAGAGCAGGTTATAATATATGATTTTTGAAACACTGCGTAAGCGACCAAACGAGCTATGCGAGTGCGATTGGAGCAACCCACATATTAAATTTAATTTTGTAGGTTGCGACACACAAAGTGTAAAAAAATCATATATTATAACCTGCTCTTGTAAAAAGTCGAAACTTAAATATGTAAATACTGTTATGTAAAAATTAATTTGCACAAAAGAGCTGAGGCAGAAAACTTTAAAAGTTTTTCACCCCAACCATTAGCATATAGCCAAAATTATTCACTGTTTCTTTTTTTATTATTTATGATTTTCTATTTCATTTGCTCTAGTACTGGAAATTGTTGTCTATAATCACTTTGTTTTTCTAAATCAAGTTCTTGTGTTATAATGCCTTCTTCTGTTTCTATAATAGACATTATTTCACCATTATATGAAATAATTTGTGTATTTCCACAATTCCCTTCGCCCGTTTGATTACAAGCACAAAAGTACACTTGATTTTCAATTGCTCTTGCTTTAGTTAATATATTCCAAGCCAATTCTCCTGTTGCTTTTCTATAATGTGATGGTAAAAATATTATTTTTGCTCCTTCTTTTATCAATTCTCTAAAATATTCTGGATATCTTAAGTCAAAACATATTCCTACTCCCATTTTTACTCCATCCAACTCAAATATCCCATTTTTTTCTCCGAGGTATAGCTCTAACTGTTTCATCAACAATTAAATTTTTTCTATTTACTTTATACATATATTTTTTATCATATCTATGTACTATGTTTCCATCTCTATTTATCACAAAGCATGTATTGGTTGTTTTATCTGAATTTTCATCTATTAGATTAACACTTCCTAATACAATATTAACATTATTTTCTTTTGCAAAATCTTGATATTTTGTTATATCATTTAAAGTGCAACGCCTTTGATTATATTGTTCCCCCCAATAAACAAACGATTCTGATAAACATATTATATCTGTTTGTTCATTATCAGCTTGTTTCATAAATTTTAATGCTTTTTCTTCATTTTCTTTTCTAGTTCCATTTGAATCCATTTGAATTAATGTAACTTTCATTTTATACCTCTTTTTATTAAATTCTATTTCATAGCTTCTTCTACTGCAACAGCAACAGCAACTGATGCTCCAACCATTGGGTTGTTACCCATACCAATTAGTCCCATCATTTCAACATGTGCTGGTACTGAAGAACTTCCTGCAAATTGTGCATCTGAGTGCATTCTTCCCATAGTATCTGTCATACCATATGAAGCTGGTCCAGCTGCCATATTATCTGGATGAAGTGTTCTTCCTGTTCCTCCACCTGAAGCAACTGAGAAATATTTTCTTCCTTCTGATATTCTTTCTTTTTTATATGTACCTGCTACTGGGTGTTGGAATCTTGTTGGGTTTGTTGAGTTTCCTGTAATAGATACATCAACATCTTCCATCCACATTATTGCTACACCTTCTCTAACATCATTTGCTCCATAACATCTTACTTTACTTCTTTCTCCATCTGAGTAAGCAATTTCTTCTACTACTTTTACTTTTCCTGTAAAGAAGTCAAAATCTGTTTTTACATATGTAAATCCATTTATTCTTGATATTACTTGTGCTGCATCTTTTCCAAGTCCATTTAGAATTACTCTTAAAGGTTCTTTTCTTACTTTGTTTGCTGATTTTGCAATTCCAATTGCTCCTTCAGCTGCTGCAAAGCTTTCATGTCCTGCTAAGAATGCAAAACATTTTGTGTCTTCAGATAATAACATTGATGCTAAATTTCCATGCCCTAATCCTACTTTTCTGTCATCTGCAACTGACCCTGGAATACAAAATGCTTGTAATCCTTCTCCAATTGCTTTTGCTGCGTCTGCTGCTTTTTTACATCCTTTTTTGATTGCTATTGCACTACCCAATGTATATGCCCAACAAGCATTTTCAAAACATATTGGTTGTACTCCTTTTACTATTTCTACTGGATTAAATCCTTTGTCTGTACATATTTTTAGTGCATCTTCAAAATCTTTAATTCCGTATTTTTCCATTACTGGTTTTATTTGTTCTATTCTTCTTTCATAACTTTCAAATGTTACTGCCATTTTTATTCCTCCTTATTTTATATATATTCATAAAATTATCTTTCATCTATATCATTTTCTTGATTCGTTGTTTGTATACCAAATTCTTCCTTTAATTCTCCTATAGTTCTTCCTTTTGATAGTTGCACAATCATATCTACTATTATATGCATTGGTTTTTTTCTTATAGAATCAATTATAAACATTCTTTCTTCTTGGTCTTCTATATTATACAAATTTAAAGCTTTTTTAGCTTGTTCTATAGTCATTTTATCTGACATTTTTTACTCCTCTCTTGGGTCAATTTTTTTAACAGCTTCATCAAATCTGCCATATGTACCAGAAGCTTTTTCAATTGCTTCTTGTGGATTAACTCCTTTTTTGATGTTATCCATCATTTTTCCTAAATGAACATATTTATATCCTATTATTTGGTCATCTTTATCTAATCCAATTTCAACTATATATCCTTCTGCTAAATTTAAGTATCTTGGTCCTTTTAATGAACTTGAATAAATTGTTCCAACTTGACTTGTATGACCTTTTCCTAAGTCTTCAAGTCCTGCTCCTACTGGAAGTCCTCCTTCTGAAAATGCTGTTTGTGTTCTCCCATATACTATTTGTAAGAATAATTCTCTCATAGCAGTATTTATTGCATCACATACTAAATCTGTATTTAATGCTTCTAATATTGTTTTTCCAACTAATATTTCTCCAGCCATTGCTGCTGAATGTGTCATTCCTGAACATCCTATTGTTTCTACTAATGCTTCTTGTATAATTCCCTCTTTTACATTTAATGTTAATTTACATGCTCCTTGTTGTGGTGCACACCATCCTATACCATGTGTTAACCCTGATATATCTTTTATATCCTTTGCTTTTACCCATTTTCCTTCTTCTGGAATTGGTGCTGGTCCATGGTTTACTCCCTTTGCTACTGTACACATTCCTTCTAATTCTTTTGAATAAATCATTTTTATTGCTCCTTTCAATTCTTTATTTTATTATTACAATTATTTACAATCTCACTTTGTTTGATTGTATAATTTAAAAAACTATTTTAATTATTTTCATTTTTTTCCATCTTTTCTATTGATAATAAAATTTGATTTTTTACTTTTCTATTTTCTTCGTCATTTTCTTGAATATTGTATTCTTTTGTTTCATATTTTTCTGTATTATATTCTTCTGTGTGATAATCAATTATCTTTTTTACATCTTTTAAATATATATTAAATTCATATATTTCTCTTCTATGCAATATTTTAGTACTTAAAGCATACCTTTTTAATATTTCTCTATCTTGTTTATTAAATTGCTCAAGTCCTATTCCTAAATATTTGTATCTCCATATAATATGTCTTTCATAACTTGTAAAGCGACTATTTTCTAAGTTTCCATAGTCATATTCAACTCTCAATTTAGTATTTTGTATAATAATAGTTATATTGCTCCATGCTCCTTGCCCAGTTTTTATAAATTCTTCTCTTAATTCTTTTATTTTTGAATATAATAGTTCTACTAATTGTAAATATTCATTTTCATCTAAGTTGAATTTATTGGGTATTTCATATACATTTATAGGCTTTTTCTTTAATACACCTTTAGGCACATAATAAAAGAAGAGCTCACCTTTTTCTGCACTTTTTGGTATTTCTATTATTGAACTATATAAATACAACCTATCCCACTTTTCTGGTATCATATAGAAAATCTTTTTTTGTATATCTTCATATATTTCTCTTATCACTTTTGTATGATTTAACATATTTTTTATTTCCTATCTAATAAACTTTCACCAGTCATTTCTTCTGGTTTATTAAGATTCATTAAATCCAACATTGTTGGTGCTAAATCAGCTAATTTTCCGCCTGTTTTTAATTTTAGTTCTTTATCATTTGATACTAATACAAGTGGCACTGGATTTGTTGTGTGTGCTGTATGTGGTTCTCCTGTGCTGTAATCTATCATTTGTTCTGCATTTCCATGGTCTGCTGTTATTAATAGATTTCCTTGTTTTTCTTCAACTAATTCTACAACTTTCCCTACACATTCATCAACAGTTTCAACAGCTTTTATTGCAGCCTCTAAACTTCCTGTATGTCCAACCATATCTGTATTAGCATAATTTAATATAATTGCATCATACTTATCTTGTTTTATAGCATCTAATACTTTTTCTGTTACTTCATATGCACTCATTTCTGGTTTCATATCATATGTTTCTACTTTTGGAGATGGTACTAATATTCTGTCTTCTTTTTCATATTGTTTTTCTTCCCCTCCATTAAAGAAAAATGTTACATGTGCATATTTTTCTGTTTCTGCTATACGTAGTTGTGTATATCCTTTTTTACTAATGTATTCTCCAAATGTATTATTGATTTGTTCTTTTTTAAATGCAATGTGAACATTTGGCATTGTTTCATCATAATTTGTAAAACATACATAATATAAATTCAGATTTTTTTCTGTATCAAATTCTTTAAAATTAGGATCTACTAAAGCTCTAGTTATTTGTCTTGCTCTGTCTGGTCTGAAATTAAAGAATATAACTGAATCGTCCTTTCCAATTGTAGCAATTGGTTCTTCTCCATTACATATTACTGTTGGTTCAATAAACTCATCAAATACTTCTTTTTGGTATGAGTCTTCTATTGCTTTTACACTATTTCCAGCTTTATTACCTTCACCTTTTACTAATGCATCATAGCATTTCTTTACTCTTTCCCATCTTTTATCTCTATCCATTGCATAAAATCTTCCAGATAGACTTGCTATTTTTCCTATTTCTTTTTCATTCATTTTTTCTTGTAATTTTACAATATAACTTTCTGCTGATGCTGGTGGTGTATCTCTTCCATCTAAGAAACAATGTATATAAACATCTTCAAAGTCTCTTCTTTTTGCCATCTCTAGTAAACCATATAAATGACGATTATGACTGTGAACTCCACCATCTGAAACTAATCCTAATATATGCAATTTAGAATTGTTTTTCTTACAATTTTCAATTGCAGCTATAAACTCTGGATTTGTAAAAAAGTCACCATCTTCTATTGATTTTGTTATTCTAGTTAACTCTTGGTAAACAATCCTTCCAGCTCCTATATTTGTATGACCAACTTCAGAATTTCCCATTTGTCCTTCTGGCAAGCCTACAGCTAGCCCACTTGTACTTATATCTACACTTGGATATTTTTTCATTAGTTTATCAATATTAGGTGTTTTGGCTAATTTAATTGCATTACCATCTTGGTTTGGGTTATCTCCAAAACCATCTAATATCATTAGCATTGTTAACTTATCTTTCATTTTTTTACCATCCTTTTCACGAGATAATTTTGGAGACAGAGGAAAAAATCATCTCTTAAGTTTAATTAAAAGGTTCTATTTATTTTTGATTAATTTTAATGATTTTTTTCTCCGTTCCCAAAATCATTAAAATTAACTATCTTGCTAAATTCTTCTGCTTTTAAGCTGGCTCCTCCAACTAAGCCTCCATCTATGTCTGACATTTCAAATAATTCTTTTGCATTTGAACTTTTTACGCTTCCTCCGTATTGTATTATAACGCTATCAGAAGCATTTTGTCCATAGTTTCGACAAATTTCTTCTCTTATCGATTTTATTGAATTGTTTGCATCTTCACTTGTTGCTGTTTTTCCAGTTCCTATTGCCCATATTGGCTCATAAGCAATTATTATATTTTTTACTTGTTCTTCTGTCAATCCTTCTAATGCTAATTTTGTTTGTTTTGTAATAATATCTGTTGTTTCTCCTGCTTCTCTTTGCTCTAATGTTTCACCAACACATACTATTGGCTTTAAACCATTTTCAAATGCTGCTTTTATTTTTTTATTAACAGTTTCATCTGTTTCGTTAAAATATTGTCTTCTTTCAGAATGCCCAATTATAACATATTGTGCATTTATTGATTTTAACATTTGTGCTGAAACTTCTCCTGTATATGCTCCTTTTTCTTCAAAATGCATATTTTGTGCACCAATTTTTATATTTGTATTTTGAGCTGTTAAAAGTGCATAAAATAAATCTGTATATGGCACACATAAAACCACCTCATTTTTTGTATCTTTTACAAGTGGTGCTAATTCTTCTATAAATTGTATAGCTTCATTTGGAAGCATATTCATTTTCCAGTTTCCTGCTATTACTTTTTTTCTCATAATTTCCTCCTTTTGAAACAAGTTGGGACAGGTTAAAATTGTTTCACTTTTTTAGGCTTTCTTTATCTCTGTTTATATAAAAATTTAATAATTTCTTTTATATTTTCACGTTTAGAAAATGTATAATTTTCATCTTTATTTTGCATTATTTTCTCTAATTCTTCTATTGTAATATATTTTAATTCTGATACTTCTTCTTTATCCATACTGCCACTTCTCTATGATATAACCCTTTTTTATGAATGACTTCTTTTTCTTCTGTTTTTCCAGTTAAATTGTTATTTTCATCTACTATATCTAATAATTCCATTAAATTTTCCTATATAATATATTTAAGTTTTTAGGTTTTACTTATAAACCTTTTAATATCTCATTTTTCGACAAATTTTTGAGACATTTTAAGAC
>CARBKU010000059.1 GCA_948946035.1 uncultured Clostridia bacterium | reverse complement strand
TCACACATTATTTTAAATTTACCCCTAATAATAAACAATTATTTTTACCAAATTAATTTGATTAGGGGAATAGGGAAGTAGGATGGTAATAATTTTAAAGTTAAAAAACACTCGTTATTTTTAACGAGTGTCTTTGGTAGCGTGAGTATAACCTAAATCGAATAATAAAAAATCTATAATTATCCATTGTTCCTTATGTGAGTATTTGTTTTATACAAGATGTTCCGCATTATCTATTTTTTGCAACCTTAATAGCATTTTATAAATTATTCCTTTACATGCTAATTTTCCAAAAAGTTCCTCATTTCCCCAACGCATAAATCGCATAATAGCAGTAAAAAGTGTCAAAATTGTAAATTCATCCATACATTCAAAATCAATGCTTTCAATATCTTGAAAATCAAACTTTTTATCGTGTAAAACTTCTAAATAATTATAAACTGGATAACGATGTGTAATAATTTGAAAAAACTCCTCACATTTTTGTGTATAACATGGGTCTGCGAATACAAATGATTTTTCAACATCTTTTACCTTTTCCTCTTTCATTGGAGCTGTTGGATAATAAAAAAATTCCTGTTTAGTACACATAAAATATTCAATAAACTCAGTCAAATCATCAAACCGCTCAAATCTAGCATTATTCCACTTGTTCCACAAACGAAATTCATGCAATAATGGTTTAGGAAAAAGATCCCTGAATTTTACCTGAAAATCATAATAAACATTGTAATCATTCAACTTGCTCCATGGACGGCATTGCGAAACCTTGTGTTGCAAAGGGAAATAACTACTATGATTCTTTATACCATCTAATATGATGTTATCAATGGGGATATGTAAATATGGCAATAACTCTTTCATTCGATCATCACAAAGATACATATATTTCATAAACATGTTAACCCACTTTTGAGCTTGTCCTATTGTAAGATAAACTTTTGTAGAACAAAAAGACTCCTCTATAGATTGAGTAGAAACACCAAGAAAATGACCATTGTTTAAATTGGCTTCAATAAATATTGATACCATTCTTTCACAAACGTATTTGTGCCAATCATCATATTTTTGATATGCTTTTGGGGAATTTATTAAATCTTCAAATGAGGATTTAAGCAATGTAGCAATTTGTTTTTTAATTTGCTCTTTCTTGATGCATTTTGAAAACCCCCTTAGTGTACGTTTCAAATCACCATATGCAAGATTAATAGCATTATCAATTATATCCCCAATTTCCAAACGTGACTTAACGGAATTGTAAAATGCAAGTACTTCTTCATTAGTATTCATTAAATAATTCATTGCAACCTCCTGTTATATTCTTATATATTATACGGTATTTTAAGGCAATTTGTAAAGTGGTTTGATAAATTATAAAAAGACTATAGCATTACAACATTATGTTTACCTATTTAACATAGCACAAATACATAAGTGCCTTGGTGTGTACTTGAATGTAATTACACCTCACAAATATAATAATGACATTCTTTGACAAAAAAATGTCGGTCAAACGATAATGTATTGACCGACCTTGGCAGAGAGGAAGGGATTCGAACCCTCGAATGCTATTAACATTACACGATTTCCAATCGTGCGCCATAAACCGAGCTAGGCGACCTCTCTATATTTAAAGTACTTTTATAGTTTAACCTATTTTTTTATAAAAATCAAATATTTTACAGTGATTTTTTTATTTTATGTTCATTTTTATGCTTAAATTTGTTAGGTATTTACTTTTTTGTTATTGTATGGTATAATTTAATTGTAAAAAGTTTATGGAGGTAATGTTTATGCCTGTTTGGGGATATGTTTTAATTGGCTTAGCGATATTCATTGCTTTGTTGGTTTTAGGTAATTATTTATTTTGGCGAAAAATAAATGTGGTTTGCGAAAATTGCGGACATAGCTATAAACCAAAATTCATCAAATTTTTATTTGGTTGGCAAATAGGTTGCTTTATAAGACTTAATTGCCCTGAATGTAAGAAATCCGGCACGCATGAAATAGAATTTAACAAATAAAAAGCTTTAATAATCTATTTATTATTTTACTTGACAAATTAATTGCCTTATATTATAATTATGAGGCAAAGTAATTTTGGTACATTTACAATTTGTAAAACTATAATATTTGCTACTATGGCTCAGGAGGTAGAGCACTTCCTTGGTAAGTATTTAATTAGCCAATATAAACACCAAGTAAATCAAGGGTTTTCTAACATTTTTAACCTAACTAACTATAAAGTTGTAAAAAAAGTGTAAAAATAGCTGTAAAATTCAATAATTATTGCTGTTATGGCTCAGTCGGTAGAGCACGTCCTTGGTAAGGACGAGGTCACGGGTTCAAGTCCCGTTAACAGCTCCAAAAAAGGACTTTGGATAATTCCAAAGTCTTTTCTTTATCTATAAACAAATTATTAAAATTTAAGTAGTTTACCAGTTGTATATAAGTTTTTGATTGATAATAATATTTGGTCGGTAGATATTGAGGAATAAATTTCTTCTTCATAATTATATTTTGTTAAGAATATAATAGTTATTTCATTTATACTTTTGAAAACCAAATCAATAAAATTTTTAATTGATATTATTTGTTTATTATTTGGTTCTATATCCCTTAATTCAATATATGCATAACCTTTGATACCACTATTACACCTTATCCAACCATTATCTTGTAAACCGGGTATTAACTCATCTTCTGTTGTTTTAATTCCATATTCTTCTAGTTTTTTTACTAAATCTATATGTTCAAATCCTATTGAATTTAGGTTTACAAATTTTCCATCTGGTGTTATAAATGTTGAACCAGTAACAGGTTTATTTTCAAATGTTACATTTTCTTCCAACCAAGTTTGTGCGTCCATTTTATTTAATCCTCCTTATTAAATATATCATTAAAACAAGGGTTATCAAAAGTAATAAATCCACCATATTTAGTAAACCATACTATATGGCCACTATCAGCACTATTTTCACCTTTTTTAATTAGAGGGTTATAGTTTCCACATAATGATTCAAATGTAACTTTTGTACCTTTAGTTTTATTAGGGTTTTTTCTAAATCTAGAATAATACCTACCATCTACATATTTACCACTTTTAGTATTATGGTCAACGATAGCTTTTGAAAATGTATCTGAAAAGGTATCCATAACAGGTTCAATTCTACCTTTTCCCTTTCCCTCTAAAAGAGTAATTGAATCTTGGTTATAAGCCCTAGCTAATTCAATTACTATTTTATGCAACTGTTCAAAAGTAAAATTTTCTTTATTTTTACCAGCATAAGGTATAAAGAAAGAATATTCTTCATTCAAAGTTTGAGAATTAGCCTCTTGGAAACCACCAAACAAGGGTATAAAATAAATACCTCTTGAATAGGATTCTCTTGAGTGTAATTGTTTAGCCAAATGATTAGCTCGTTGTCTTCTTGTACAGGGTATTGGTTTATTATTACTATCTAATAACACCTCAAATTTACCTTCTTTATTAAGTTCTGTTCCTAACTGAACCATTTCACCAGGGTTACTTCTTTCAGCAGATAAAATAAATCCACCTTCACCTGTTTCAAAATACTTTTTAAATCTACTAGGTGACGATTCAACTGCTAATTTTCTATGTTCTGAAAAAGGTGATTCTACAAAGTCTTCTCTGAGTGTATCCCTTCCACTAGCATTCAATTCTGCTTCTAAAGCATCGTTAATTTCTTTTTCTACAAATTCCATTTTTTTTTAATTCTCCTATTTTAATTGAAAACTATAATGATTTCCTGAAGTAGGGTCGGTATATTTTATATCAGCTGAACTTTTATCAAAATCATAGATTTTAGATAAGGATTCAATTACTAGAGTTTCGTTTAACCCTTTCGGTATATTTAGTGTTGTTTTCCCTTGATAAAAACTTATTCTACCACGAGGAAAATAATCAAATGAAACATTATTATAATTAGATTTATACTTATTTTCCCAAATTCCTTTATGTGTAAATTGAGAACGAGGAACTCTATTTACATAATTTCCCTCATAATCAACTAAGAATGTTTCAAATATTACATTAAAATTTCCTTTATTTAGTTCTTCTATTGAATCGGAAATTATCCAAAAAGGACCTATCAAATAAAGGTTATCTTCTGGTCTTATCTCGTAAGCTGATAATTCTGCTTCTAAAGCATCGTTAATTTCTTTTTCTACAAATTCCATAATAAATTACCTACCTCCACTTAAATTATTCTTTTCCTAACAAAGTAAAAACATAAATCTCGTTATCATTTTGATTAAGAGTTTTTATACATTTAAGTATTTCATTTAAAGTTGATTGTGTAGTGTTTATATCATCTATTACCAAGATTTTTTTACCTTGTAAAGCCTTAAAGGTTTTTTCTTGTTGTTCATTACCAAATCTTAAAAAACCTCTTATATATTTTCTATATTTAGCTTTAACATCTTCAGCAATAGAAAAATAATCTAAACTATGGATTTTAGGTAACATTACATTATTAACATAATTTTTTATTTGATTATATTGGTTTTGTGTTCCAGTAAAATCAGCATTAAAACTCTCCCAGTCAAACTCTACTTCTTTTGGGGTTGCTTTTATCAATTCAAATGAAGCATACTCTCTAGTATCTTTTTTATACATTTCAGTTACATAAAGAATTGACCTAGTTAAATCACTTCTTTGTGATTTAGGATATACAGTACAATCTATAGTCCAAAAATCTATTTTACTATCTAAAGCCCCAATAGGTCTTTCTATTAATCTTTTTAAAAGACTATCACTTATCTTTTTTTCGGCTACACCTTTTAACCACTTAGTAAATTGTGTTCTTGTATTTGAATCTATATTATCATTGAATTTATATCCAAACCAATAAATTTTATTTGCGATTTGTGATTGATATAAAGTAGGAGTTACTAAACTTATAATATCATCTACTGAATCTTTATCAAAATCTACTTTAAAATCATCATCTTCTTTTGTTATTCCTTCCATTGCATTTATCTCTTTCTCAAGAGCTTCATTAATCTTCTTATCTATAAATTCCATTTTTTAATTCTCCTTATTTTCAATTAAGTTAGTTAAATTTATTATTATCTAACAATTTAATTAATTTTTTTATTGGTTCCGAGTTATTTGTGTTTACACAATAATCTAGAAAATCTATAATTTTTTCACCTAATAAATTGTTAAGAATTTGTATCATTGATTTATTAAATTCAACCGAACTATTATATTTTGTTTTCTTCTTCATATCCACCTCACATTTAATATACTTACAATACCAAATAAATCACATTTCCATTAAATAGTTGTTTAGGGTATCAGCAGCCTGATTATCTTGTGATTGTAGTAAATGTGTGTAAATATCTAAAGTAATTTTTTCACTTGAATGTCCAGCCCTTTTAGATACAACTTTTAATGGTATACCGGCATCGAGTTGGATAGTAATACAAGTGTGTCTTAATGAATGTGGTGGGATATGTTTAAATCCATTCTTTAACTCAAAATCTCTCAACCAACTATTAATTGTACAAGGGTTCATAGGTTTTCCATTATCTTGTAAAAATAAATGATTAGAATTTACCCATAAATCACCGTGAATGGTTTTTTGTTCGTTATACCACACTTTATATTCTTGTAGAATTAAAACTAGTTGATTAGGTATACTCATACACCTTTTGGAAGATAAAGTTTTTGTACTTTTTGTAACTATACCAAATTCAGGTAAGTAAATAGTGTTTTTATTTATAGAAATGGTGTTATAATCAAAATTAATATTATCCCAAGATAACCCACAAATCTCGGATTTTCTTAAACCTAAAAAAATCAACAAAGCAAAAACTAGTTTCTTTTTTATATTCGTTTCTTTAAGTAAGGTTTTCACAAATTCTTTAGATTCACTAGTGGTATAAATTTCTTTTTCTTTACTAGGTATAGTTTTTAAACTATTATACTCATTAGAAGCGTAGTTATGTTCAATTAGTTGTTGCCGTTTAGCTTCATTAAGAATACTAACTAAAATCGTTTTAATACCTTGATTAGTGGATTTTGAGTATTTAACTTGTTGTTTTTTTATATCAAAATATTTTGTTATAGGTTCATTAAAATAGTTGGATAAAGTTGTTGCCGTTTCTTTACTAATTTTTTCACCTATAGTATTAGCAAGCTTTAAAGTGTGTCTATTAATACCACAATCCAAAGATAATTGTGTTTTGTTTAAGGAATTTTTATCTACTAGTTCAAGTATAGATTTTTTCACGGTTACTATTTCTTTGGTATATGTTCTTTCATACAAATAATCATAAAATCTTTGGACTAAAGTAGGGGATATTTTAGTTAATAAATAATTACCAAAATAATCATTTAATATTTGTAAAGAATATTTAGCTCTAATATAATAGGAATAACTTTCTTCATTTCTAATCAAAATCCTATTTAACCATTGATTACTATATTCTTTAAAAGTAATGTTAGTTTCTTGAATATAAGTTCCACAAGTTTTCCTTTCACACTCTTGAATAAACTCAATTTCTACCTTTTTTCTTTCTAATTCAATTTGTTTTGCTGATAACCCCTGTGGTATTTTCCAAGTTTTAGTGTATTGTTTAGGTTTACCAGTGTAATAATCTTTACCAGTATAAAAGAACCGATAACTAATCACCTCACCAATCTTATTTGTTTTTGGATAACAATTTTTTAATTTTTTCATATTAATACCTCTCTTAATTTACTCACTAACTCTTTATTGTAAGAGATTTTTTAGTGAAAATGAGTAATTTTGTTAAGTATATAATATGAGATTTTTTGAAAAATCGTAGGGATAAAATCTAAAATATTTTACATTTTAAATTTGTATTCATTGTGTTTAATCAAATCCTCTAGGGTGTTAAAAATTGAATATGATTTAACCTCATACCCACAACAATCTAAATAATAAATTGTTTTTTGGGAATTTGTACAAATTACATTTTTATTGGTATCAAGGGGAGAGAATAATCCTATAGGAATCTCTTCAAACCTATTTTCAATTCTAACGATTTTAGAGTGTATTACACCACCATAAATAGGAGCATAAACATAATTACTTTGGTTAGTCCAATCATTCAATTTAAGGGTTGTTTTATCCTTATACAACAGGTGTAATTGTTTTCTACAATCCTTTAATAATTTAAATACGGGAGTATACAATATATCATCAACTACAATTTTATTTTTAAATTTACTATCCAAAACAAAATGATAATATGTTACATATTTGTTATTTGAAATGTTGTTATGATTAAACTCAACAACTAT
>CARBKU010000058.1:1139-7376 GCA_948946035.1 uncultured Clostridia bacterium | reverse complement strand
TTATTATACTATAAAAAGTCAAAAAAATAAAGCATATAACAAATTAAATTATTATACACTTTATTGCTCTGTTATTCATCTAGCATTAATTTTGTTTTATTATCTTTTAATCTTTTTCACTTATTCCTTTTCTACTTGCTTAATCTCTTTTATGGTATTTGCAATTTTTCTGGCATTTTCCCTTTTGTTTATATTGCATTATCTCAATTTTACATTCTTCAACCTTAAAGCATTCAATATTACAGTTATACTACTAAACATCATAGCAAAGCTTGCAAGCATAGGATTTATAAAAATTCCAAAATTAGTAAATAATCCCATTGCTATTGGAATCATTAAACAGTTATACAAAAATGCCCAAAATAAATTTTGTTTTATATTTCTAACTGTCTTTTTACTAATATTTATTAGATTTAAAATACTTCCTAAATTGTTTTTAGTTAATATTACATCAGATGAATCCATTGCTATATCTGTTCCACTATTTACACTTACACCAATATTAGCTGTTGCTAAAGCAGGACTATCATTTATTCCATCTCCACACATCATTACATATTTATTTTGATTCTTTAAGTCTTTTACAACTTTTGTTTTTTCAGATGGTAATACATTTGAAATAACTTTAGTTATTCCTATTTCTTTTGCAATTTTTTCAGCTGTTTCTTTGTTGTCTCCTGTTAGCATAATAGTTTCCACTTTATTTCTATTTAGCTCTTTTATAACTTCCGATGCATTTTCTCTTACAATGTCATTTACTCCAATTAGTGCTAGTATTCTATTTTCATTTGCTACATATACAATACTATTTCCTTTTTTAGTAAGTTCTTCTTCATCATGGCGGTATACATTTTCAACATTGTATTCTTTTAATATTTTGGAATTACCAAGCATCAATTTTTGATTATTTACTTTTCCTATAATTCCTAGACCTGTTACACTTCCAAATTCTTTAACTTCTAATTTTTCAAGATTATTTTCTTCTAAATATTTTTCAAATGCTTTTCCTATTGGATGTATAGATTTACTTTCAATACTTCCAACTAATTGCAATAGTGTATTTTTTTCTACATCACTATAATTTTTTATTTCTGCAATTTTTAATTTTCCATAAGTTAATGTTCCTGTTTTATCAAATACAACAGTATCTATCTTTTGTGCATTTTCAAGTATTTCACTTTTCTTAACTAAAATTCCATTACTTGCACATAAGCCTTCTGATACAACTATTGCAAGTGGCGTTGCTAAGCCTAAACTACAAGGGCAAGCAACTACTAATATTGTAACAAATCTTATTAAACTATTAGAAAATTCATATCCCATTATTAAATAAACAATAAATGTTAAGACTGCAATAGCGATAACAGTTGGTACAAAATATCCAGAAACAGTATCTGCAATTTTAGCAATTGGAGCTTTTGTATTACTTGCCTCTATAACAGCTCTTACAATTTCTGATATTGTAGATTCTTTTCCAATTTTTTCAGCTTTATATTCGATATATCCATCATAGTTTATACTTCCAGCAATAACCTTATCGCCTTTTACTTTATTTGATGGTTTACTTTCTCCTGTTATAAATGACTCATCTAAATGTGCTGTTCCTCCTAATATTTCTCCATCAACTGCAATTTTTTCTCCAGGTTTACAGATAATAATATCACCCTTATGTATCTCGTCTAAAGTAACTTGTTTTTCTTTACCATTTACTTTAATTGTAGCTTTATTTGGTGTCATTTTTACTAACTTTTGAATAGCCTCTTTTGTTTTATCTTTACTGATTCCATCTAAATATCTACCTAATTTTATAAAATATATAACAATAGCAGCAGATTCAAAGTATAAATTATGTATATTTTCTGAATAACCTTTTATAATCATAATCATACTATAAATGCTATACAAAAAACTACTTAACACTCCAATTCCTACTAAAGTATCCATATTAGGTGTTCTATGAATTAAATTTTTATATCCATTTTTTAAAATATCATATCCATAAATCATAAAAATTATAGCAAATAAAAATAAGCATATTGTATAATTTATTGGATTAATTTCTACATCTAAAAAATTAAAAATAGGTAAGTTAATCATGTGCCCCATAGATATATACATTAGTAAACCAGCTAAAATTGTAAAGATGATGAATTTAGTTTTTTCTTTCTTGTTTCTAGTTTCGTTGTTTATTTCTTTAAACTCTCCTAAACTTTTAAAACCTGCTTGTTTTACAAATTCATCTAATTTATTTTTCTCTAGTATATTTTCATCATAAATAATTGTAGCATTTGCCATAACTAAATTGACATTTGCCTCTATTATTCCATTTTGCTTGTTTAAATATTTTTCTAATCCATTGGAACAAGCTGAACAAGTCATTCCATCTATTGATAAAATTATTTTTTTCATTTTTAATCTTCCTTTACAGTTTCAAATCCAAGATCGTTAATTCTATCTTCTATAACTGATTTTTCAATTTCTTTATTTGATATTACTGTAACAATTCCTGTTTTATGACTTGCTTCTATACTCTTTACTCCATCTAGTGTAGATAAAGCATTTTTTACTCTATTTTCACATCCCTCACAAACCATACCATTTACTTTAATTTTTGTTTCTTTCACTTAATATCAGTCCTTTCTTTTATTTATTAAATTTTTTGAATAATGATATTAGTTCATCAATAATATCCATATTACCATCTTCTATATCCTTTGTTACACAATTATATAGATGATTTTCCAATATATGATTTGATAAACTTTTTACTGACTTTTCAATAGCAGATAATTGAACCAACACATCTTTGCAATAAATGTCCTCTTGAACCATTTTCTTTACACCACGTAATTGTCCTTCAATTCGATTAATTCTATTTGTAATAACCTTTTTTTAGTTTTCACTTCTATGTGTTTTTTTATTATCCATCAATACCATCACCTTTTATATTATATACCTACCAGGGTATTTTGTAAATAAGGGGGTATATGTGCTTTTTTATTATATTATAGCCATTTTAAGAATTTCTAAGCAATTACTATTGCATAGAAATTCTTAAAACTCTTATTTATTTTTTACTCTTAATACTCTTAAAGCATTTATAATAGCAATTATAGAAACTCCAACATCTGCAAATACTGCCTCCCACATAGTTGATAATCCAAATGCACTTAAAAGTAGAACAAGTACCTTTATAAAAATAGCAAATATTATATTTTCTCTAACAATTCTCATTGTTTTCTTTGATAAATGAATTGCATTTACTATTTTTGATGGTTCATCTGTCATAAGTACAACATCTGCTGCTTCTATTGCGCTATCAGCTCCTAATCCTCCCATTGCAATACCTATATCAGAAATAGCTAAAACTGGTGCATCATTTATTCCATCTCCTACAAATGCAAGTTTCCCTTTTTCGCTCTTTTCTTTTAGTAGATTTTCTACCTTTTCTACCTTACCATCTGGTAATAGTTCTGTATAAACTTTGTCTAATCCCAATTTTTTGCTAACCATTTCGCCAACATCTTTTCTATCTCCTGTTAGCATTACTGTTTGTTTTATATTATTTTTCTTTAAATTTGCTATTGCTTTTATTGAATCTTCTTTTATTTTATCTGCAATTACTATATATCCTACATATTTTCCTTCTATTGCTACATATAAAACTGTACCTATATCATTGCATTTTGTAAATTTAATTTGCCTTTCATTCATTAATTTCTCATTTCCTACTAATACATCTTGTTCTCCAATTCTTGCAACAATGCCAAGTCCTGATAGTTCTTCTGTGTTTACAATTTGTTTTTCATCAATTTCTTTGCCAAATGCCTTTTTTACAGATAAGCTAATTGGATGGTTTGAGTAATTTTCACTATATGCTGTAACTTTTAGTAATTCTTCTTCGCTTATATTTATTGCCTTAACTTTTTGTACTTCAAAAACTCCTTCTGTTAATGTTCCAGTTTTATCAAATACAATTATTTCTGTATTAGCTAATTGCTCTAAATAGTTACTTCCTTTTATTAAAATACCCATTTTAGATGCTCCACCTATTCCTCCAAAGAAACTTAATGGTATTGAAATAACTAATGCACAAGGACAAGATACTACTAGGAATGATAATGCCCTATATATCCACTCTGAAAATGTGGCATCTTTTATTATAAGTGGTGGCACTATTGCAAGAATTACTGCAATAATTACAACTATTGGTGTATAGTATCTAGCAAATTTTGTAATAAAGTTTTCTGATTTTGATTTTTTACTACTTGCATTTTCGACTAAATCTAATATTTTACTAACTGTTGATTCTTCATATTCTTTTGTTACTTCTACTTTTATAACACCATTTAAGTTTATACAACCACTTAATACTTCTTCTCCTTCTACTAAATCTCGTGGTAAAGATTCTCCTGTTAATGCTTTTGTATCAAGACTTGACTTGCCTTCTATTACATAACCATCTAATGGAACTTTCTCTCCTGGTTTGATGACCATTATTTCTCCTATTTTTACATCATCTGGATCAACTTTCTCTAGTTTGCCATTTCTTTCTACATTTGCAAAATCTGGTCTTATATCCATTAAACTTGAAATTGATTTTCTTGATTTGTCTACTGCATAACTTTGGAACAATTCTCCTACTTGATAAAATAGCATGACACAGGCTGCTTCTGGAAATTCTCCAACTGCAAATGCTCCAATTGTTGCAACTGTCATCAAGAAATTTTCATCAAAAACTTTTCCTCTAGTAATATTTCTTATTGCTTTTCTTAAAATTTCTAATCCAACAATTATATAAGATATAATATATATTGTATTATTTATCCATTTATGGCTAAAATTGATTATAAATGCAATAAAAAATAGTACAGTTGCTATTATAATCTTAATTCCCTTTTTTTTCATAACTGCTCACTTTCTTTCCTTAAATATATAAATATGGTAATTATTCTCTAACCTTAATATCCTCTTAGACTTCTTCTATTGTTACATCTGGTTCTTCTTTTTTAATAACTTTTTTAACAGCTTGTATAATTTCTTCTTTTCTTGTTTCATCATATTCAAGTTCCATTTTTTGTGTTATAAAGCTTATATTAGCACTTTCTACTCCATCTAATTTTTGTATTACTCTTTCTAATTCTGCTGCACAATTTGCACAATCTAATCCTTTTATTTTAAATTTACTTTTCATATTATTTTACCTCCAATTTTTTATTTTTTGTGTTCTATATGTTCGATACCTATTTCAAAAACTTCTTTTACATGGTTATCATCTAACATATAAAAAACTTCTTTTCCAGATTTTCTACATTTAACAATTCCACTTCTTCTTAAAGTTCCTAATTGATGTGAAATAGATGATTTGCTCATTCCTAAAACATTTGCAATATCACATACACACATTTCGTTTTGATCTAAAGCAAATAATATTTTGCTTCTTGTTGTATCTCCAAGAATTTTAAAAAAATCTGCAAGTTTATTAAACATATCTGCATCTGGCATATTTTTTGTTGTTTTATCAACTACATCTTGATGGATTACATTACAATCACATACAAATTCATTTCTAGCCATCTGATTCCTCCTTATTTTCTTTTGTTTTTTTGGTATGATAGTTGAGTATTTGTTCAACTCTATTTATATTATATGTGAATATACACTCAACTGTCAATAGTTTTTATAGAAAATTTTAAAAAAATAAAAGTACATAATAATGCTAGTTTTTTAGCACTTAATGTACTTTTATAAAATATAATAATTTTATTTTTTAGTTAGATATTATAATATCATTTTTGTTTTATTTTTGCTTTTAAAGTCATTTATAACGAATTGAACTAACTTCGTTCCTATACCTTTATATTTTAACTCTGGCTTAACATATAGTGCTAATAATTCACAATCTATATCTGATATGTCTTGTGTAAACTTATTACTGTCAACATATCTGCAAAATCCAACTACTTGATTATTTAATTCTGCAACTATAAAACCATTTTCTTTATAATCATTTTTCATTTTCTCTATTTTTTTATCTCTATCTATTGAATTTAAAATAATATCATCAATTATTCCTTTATATGCTGTTTTCCAACCACTTATTTTGATATCAACAACACTTGATATATCTTTTTCTTCAATATTTCTAATTATAATATCTTCCATTATTTATTACTCTTTTAACTTACAAATTTGTTAATCTATTAACTTTTTAAATGAATTAGCATTTAATATAGT
>CARBKU010000058.1:0-1129 GCA_948946035.1 uncultured Clostridia bacterium | reverse complement strand
AGTATTTGAAATAAATTCTCCCTTATAAAAATTTGCCCAATTATTAAATATGCAAGGTACATTTTTTGCTTTTTCTAATGAATCTATTTTTATAAAATTAATTTTAATGTTATTCTCTTTTGCATATTTAGTTAGTTCATTTACTTCATATTCTACATAAGGACATTCTGGACTATAGTAATCTGTAAAATCTTTATTATTAATTTTCATATTTCTAGCATTATCATTGAATTTTGGTATTTCACTATCTTCATAATTTTTACCACTAATGGGAATCCAAGCTGTTTATATCGGCTCATATTCAATAAATATTTTTCCTCTTGCATTTAGTTTTCTAAATACATGCACATCTTTTAACTTACTTTTAATCCATTCCTTTTTATTATCCACTCCTACTTGATGTTTTGGATCTCCAATAGCACAACATAAATGTTCTTTTTCTATGTTTTCTAATGTTAAATTTATATATTCATTCATATTATTCCTCTTTTCTTATTGGATGTCTTATAACTGTTTTTAATTTATTTACATCACATCTTCTTGGATCACTTAAATAAATTTCGTGATGAAATCTGTTGTTTGTAATATCTAGTTCATATCCATTTTCTATCATATATTCGTGCATTAAATTTATTGTAGATGTCTCATCATCATAAGATCCTATGTGCATACATTGAACACAGATTCCTTCATCATAAGTTAAAAATTCCACTTTTGAAAAATCTAGTTTTTTCTTATTACTTGCTTCCACAACTGCCCAATCAAAATCTTTCTTTGTTACGAAGTCTGGTAATCTAATAATAGATATAAAGTTCATTTTGTCTTTATTGTTATAGTCAATACTATCCTTCATTCCATCTTGCCACCAAAATCCTTCTAATGGTGGAACAACATATTCAAAATAACCATCTATTTTGTGTGTACCTTTATAACTCATTTTTATAGTAAAAGCAATCGTATATAAAAGTCCTATTGTTTGTTTATACTCCCCTTTTTCATCATTAGGATTTCCTTTTCCTCTAACTGCAATATAATTCATTTTAGGAATTTTTACAATGCTTGGTTTATTCTTTGGCATATAAAAGTCCTTATATTCTTTTTTATAATCAAAAGCCATTTTATCTTTTCC
>CARBKU010000057.1 GCA_948946035.1 uncultured Clostridia bacterium | reverse complement strand
AGGAGGTGAAATTTAAGTGCCAACAATTAATCAATTAGTAAGAAAAGGAAGAAAAACAGGAGTAACAAAATCAACAGCACCAGCACTTCAACATGGATGGAACTCAAAAAACAAAAAATTAACAAATAGTAGAGCTCCACAAAAAAGAGGTGTATGTACAGTTGTAAAAACAGTTACACCTAAAAAGCCAAACTCAGCATTAAGAAAAGTTGCCAGAGTAAGACTTTCTAATGGTTATGAAGTTACATCTTATATCCCAGGAATAGGACATAACTTACAAGAACACAGTGTTGTATTAATTAGAGGTGGTAGGGTAAAAGATCTTCCAGGTGTAAGATACCACATAATTAGAGGAACATTAGACACAGCAGGTGTTAAAGATAGAATGCAAGCGCGTTCTAAGTATGGAGCTAAGAAACCTAAAAAATAGGCTTAGTTAATCCAAATACAAATGAATTTAAGAATTCATTTGTATACTAATACTGTAACAGGTAAAGAACTAGCAGTATTAGTAAAATAGTGCTTGTTATTTTGTCTAAATATTAAGGTACTTAAATTTAGAATAGATATATAAGCATTATGCGCAAAAAAGAATAAAAACTTTTTTGAGAGTACCTAAATGTTTTTATAAAACATTAGTAAATTAAAAGGAGGGAAGAATAGTGCCAAGAAAAGGATATATAGCAAAGAGAGAAGTATTACCAGATCCAATATATAATAGTAAAGTAGTTACAAAACTAGTAAACAATATTATGTTAGATGGTAAAAAATCAATTGCTCAAAAAATAGTTTATGATGCATTTGATATTATAAAAGAAAAAGAAGGAAAAAATCCTTTAGAAGTTTTTGAAGC
Organism: uncultured Clostridia bacterium; assembly: GCA_948946035.1. Classification (GTDB taxonomy): domain Bacteria; phylum Bacillota; class Clostridia; order TANB77; family CAG-508; genus CAG-269. Next base: position 6,562 of record CARBKU010000057.1, on the reverse strand, counting down.
AGCATTAGAAAATGTTATGCCAGTTCTTGAAGTTAAAGCAAGAAGAGTAGGTGGAGCAACATACCAAGTTCCACTAGAAATTAGACCAGAAAGAAGACAAACTTTAGGATTAAGATGGATAGTATCTTATGCTAGAAATAGACATGAAAAAACTATGGCTGAAAAACTAGCAGGAGAACTAATTGATGCTGTGAATGGAAATGGTGGAGCATTTAAGAAGAAAGAAGATACACATAGAATGGCTGAAGCTAATAAGGCTTTTGCTCATTACAAATGGTAAAATTTTTATTAAAAGCAATAATCTGCACATTTTGGTTATCCAGTCCAGATTTCGACGTACCAATGTACGCCTTCAACCTGTACTGACTAATCCAAAATGCACATCTTATCACTTTTAATAAAAATTTGAAATTAAAATTGAAAACAACAATCTGCACATTTTCAGTATTTATTGCAAACTTCGACGTACCAACGTACGCCTTCAGCTTGCAACAACTACTAAAAATGCACATCTTACTATTTAAAATTTGAATTTAAGGGCGAAAGAGTTCTGCACATTTTGGTTATCCAGTCCAGATTTCGACGTACCAATGTACGCCTTCAACCTGTACTGACTAATCCCAAATGCACGTCTTATCACTTTAATAAAAATTTGAAATTAAATTAAAAACAGCAATTTGCACATTTAACATTTAAAAATTAATAAAAATGAAAGAAACCGAAAGGGGGAAATATAAAAAATGGCAGGAAGAGCATACCCATTAGAAAGAACTAGAAATATAGGAATTATGGCACATATAGATGCCGGAAAAACAACAACAACAGAAAGAATTTTATTCTATACAGGAAAAACACATAAAATAGGAGAAGTTCATGAAGGTGCTGCTACAATGGACTGGATGGAACAAGAACAAGAAAGAGGTATTACAATTACATCAGCATGTACAACATGTTTTTGGAACAATAACAGAATTAATATTATAGATACTCCAGGTCACGTTGACTTTACAGTAGAGGTTCAAAGATCATTAAAAGTACTTGATGGAGCTGTTACAGTTTTAGCTGCTAAAGGTGGAGTTCAACCACAAACAGAAACAGTTTGGAGACAAGCAGATAAATACAGTGTTCCAAGAATGGTATATGTAAATAAAATGGATATCACAGGAGCTAACTTTATGCTTTGTGTTGACCAACTAAAAAATAGACTAAAAGCAAATGCAGTTCCAATTCAATTACCAATTGGAGCAGAAGACCAATTTAAAGGTATAGTAGATTTAATTAAAATGAGAGCATTCATCCATAAAGACGACTTAGGACAAGAAATCGAAGAAACAGATATACCAGATGATATGAAAGAATTAGCACAAGAATATCATGACAAAATGGTAGAAGCAGTTGCAGAACAAGATGAAGAATTAATGATGAAATACTTAGATGGAGGAGAACTAACAGAAGAAGAAATCAAAAAAGGATTAAGAACTGGTACAATAGCAAACGCAATAGTTCCAGTAACATGTGGTTCTTCATACAAAAATAAAGGTGTTCAAGAACTATTAAATGCAATTGTTGACTATATGCCATCACCATTAGATATACCACATATTAAAGGTGAAACAATGGATGGAGAAGAAACAGAAGCCAAAACCGCAGATTCAGAACCATTTGCAGCATTAGCATTCAAAATTGCAACAGACCCATTTGTTGGAAAATTATGTTTCTTTAGAGTATACTCAGGAACATTAGAATCAGGATCAACAGTATTAAACTCAAGTAAAGACAAAAAAGAAAGAGTTGGAAGAATACTTCAAATGCACTCAAATCACAGAGAAGACATTGACAAAGTATATGCTGGAGATATTGCAGCAGCAGTTGGACTAAAAGAAGTAACAACTGGAAATACTTTATGTGATCCAGATCATCCAATTATACTAGAATCTATGGAGTTCCCTGAACCAGTTATAGATATAGCAATTGAGCCAAAAGACAAAGCAGCACAAGAAAAAATGGGAATTGCATTATCAAAACTTGCAGAAGAAGATCCAACATTTAAAGCTTATACAAACCATGAAACAGGACAAACAATTATTGCTGGTATGGGTGAATTACACCTTGATATCATTGTAGACAGATTAAAAAGAGAATTTAAAGTTGAATGTAATGTAGGTAAACCACAAGTTGCATACAAAGAAACAATTAGAAACAATGTAAGAGTTCAAGGTAAATTTATTCGTCAATCTGGTGGTAAAGGACAATATGGTGATGTTTGGTTTGAAATGGAACCATTAGAAGCTGGAAAAGGAATCGAATTCGAAAGCAAAATTGTAGGAGGAGCAGTTCCAAAAGAATATATTAAACCAATTGAACAAGGAATGAGAGAAGCTGCTGAAAGTGGTATATTAGCAGGATATCCAGTTATAGACTTTAAAGTAAGCTTAGTAGATGGTTCATACCATGAAGTTGACTCTTCAGAAATGGCATTCAAAATTGCTGCTTCAATGGCATTCAAAGAAGGATGTAAACAAGCTAAAGCAGTTATATTAGAGCCTATAATGAAAGTAGAAATAACAGTTCCAGAAGAATATATGGGAGATGTTATTGGTGATATTAACTCAAGACGTGGTAGAATGGAAGGAATGGATGGAAATGATGGAATGCAAGAAATTCACGCATTTATTCCACTTTCTGAAATGTTTGGTTATGCAACAGACTTACGTTCAAGAACACAAGGAAGAGGAACATATTCAATGGAACCAAGTCATTATGAAGAAGTTCCAAAATCAGTTCATGACAATATAGTTGCAGCAAGAAGCAAAAAAGAAGACTAAATCACTTTAAAAACAATAAGCTACACATTTTTATTTTTAATGCAAACCTCAGCATATAAGCGTATAACTGAGTCTTGCATTAAATTGAAAAATTGTGTATCTAACCATTTTTAAAGTGAATTTACAAAAAAGAAATAAGACAATATAAAAAATGCTTGCATTTTTTAGAAAAATGTTATAGAATGCAAGCAGATATTAAAATAATGTTATTAAATTTAAAATGAATAAAGTAGCTAAGAAGCAGTAGGAGTAAAATAGGGATTACAATAAATACAAAGTGCTAAAGCACAATAATTACAAAATGCTAAAGCATTTTGCATAAGTTATCTGTAACTCGCTTCGCTTCGTACAGCTAACTTAAAAGAGGAGGATTAAAAAATGGCAAAAGCTAAATTTGAAAGAACAAAACCACATGTAAACATTGGTACAATTGGTCACGTAGACCATGGAAAAACAACAACAACAGCAGCAATTACTAAATATTTATCATTATTAGGAAAAGCTCAATATGAAGCATACGATCAAATCGATGGTGCTCCAGAAGAAAAAGCAAGAGGAATCACAATTAACACAGCGCACGTTGAATATGAAACAGATAACAGACACTATGCTCACGTTGACTGTCCAGGACATGCTGACTATGTTAAAAACATGATTACTGGTGCTGCTCAAATGGATGGTGCAGTATTAGTAGTATCAGCAGCAGATGGTCCTATGCCACAAACAAGAGAACACATATTACTTGCAAGACAAGTTGGTGTTAAATTCATAGTTGTTTACTTAAATAAATGTGATATGGTAGATGATCCAGAATTATTAGAATTAGTTGAAATGGAAGTAAGAGACTTACTTTCTGAATATGGTTTCCCAGGAGATGATATTCCAATTATAAAAGGATCTTCATTACAAGTATTAGAAAGTTCATCAACAAATCCAGATGAAGATGTATATAAACCTATGAAAGAATTAATGGAAGCAGTTGATAGCTATATTCCAACACCAGAAAGACCAGTAGATCAACCATTCTTAATGCCAGTTGAAGACGTATTCACAATTACAGGACGTGGAACAGTTGCAACAGGTAGAGTAGAAAGAGGAGAAGTTAAACTTCAAGACGAAGTTGAAATTATCGGTCTAACAACAGAAAGAAGAAAAACAGTTGTTACAGGTGTAGAAATGTTTAGAAAATTACTAGACCAAGCAGAAGCAGGAGACAACATTGGTGTTCTATTAAGAGGTATAGATAGAAAAGACATCGAAAGAGGTCAAGTTTTATGTAAACCAGGAACAATTAATCCACATACAAAATTCACTTCAGAAGTTTATGTATTAACTAAAGATGAAGGTGGAAGACATACACCATTCTTTAATGGATATAGACCACAATTCTACTTTAGAACTACAGACGTTACAGGTGTTATTGAATTACCTGCTGGAACAGAAATGGTTATGCCTGGAGATAACGTATCAATGACAATTGAATTAATTACACCAATCGCTATAGAAAAAGGATTAAGATTCGCTATTCGTGAAGGTGGTAGAACAGTTGGTTCAGGTGTTGTTGCAGATATTATTGCATAATAAAATAAATTAAAAAACGATTCCTTTGGAATCGTTTTTTTGTGCCACTAATGATGACTTTGGGAGCGAGTAGATTATATAAATTATTGCCCAAATCTCTATTCCTAATAGCATGATTTTTTCCTTCATCCCCAAAGTCATCATCAGTGGCACAAAATTTTAATTGTTTACTATATTTTAGTTGATTTTTTTATAAATTAATAATAAAATAAGAAAAGCTAAAATATAATAATAAAAACAAAGGAGAGGAGACTTATTATGAAGATACTTCTTGATGCAATGGGAGGAGATAATAGTCCTGACGCAAATATAAAAGGAGCAATTAATGCAATAAACAAAATAAAGGCAGAAGTAATACTAATTGGAAAAGAAGAAATTATAAGAGAAAAAGCAAAAGAAATATATGGTAAAGAAATAGAAGAAATTTCTGATAGACTAAAAATAAAAAATGCAACTGAAACAATAGAAATGGAAGATACACCGACTATTGCAATAAGGCACAAAAAAAATTCTTCAATGGTTGTTGGATTTAAAATGTTAAGAGAGGGAGAAGGAGACGTATTTATATCAGCAGGGAATTCTGGTGCACTACTTACAGGAGCAACGCTTTTAGTAGGAAGAATTAAAGGAATTGATAGACCAGCATTAGCAGGAATATTGCCAGCATATAAAAGCCAATTACTATTAATAGATGCTGGTTCAAATACAAATTGTAAGCCAATTAATTTATTACAATTTGCACAAATGTCAAGCATATATTTAAAAAACACATTTGGAATTGAAAATCCTACAATTGGATTATTAAATATAGGAACAGAAGAAACAAAAGGTAATGAATTAGTTAAAGAAAGTTATAACTTATTAACAGAGAAATCAAAAGAATTAGGAATTAATTTTATAGGGAATGTAGAAGGAAGGGATGCATTTTCAGGAAAAATAAATGCCATTGTAACAGATGGATTTACTGGTAATGTATTTTTAAAAACAACAGAGGGATTAGGCAAATTTGTAAAAAGAACATTAACAGAAAGTTTAACTAAAAACTTATTAGCTAAAATTTTATCTATACCTGCATTACCAGCAATTAAAAGATTTAGTAAAACAATGGATTATAAATCATATGGTGGGGCATTATTTTTAGGAGTAAAAAAACCTGTTGTAAAAGCACATGGAAGTAGTGATGCCAAACTATTTGAATATACTATTATCCAAGCTGAAAAGTTTGTAGAAAATAAAGCAGTGGATCAAATGATTGAAGCATTTGAAGAACAAAAGAAATAAAAAAGCGACTACATAGTATAAAATAAAAATATTTTTATAATTCACTTGACAAATAGAAAAACATATAATATAAATGAACTATAAAAAAGAATATTAATGAATAAATCATTATAAAAACTTGAGAGGAGGTGAACTCGTATGAGTTCAGAAGAAGTATTAGAAAAAGTAAAAGGAATTATTGTAGAACAATTAGGTGTAGCAGAAAATGCTGTAACAATGGAAGCATCATTTATAGATGATTTAGGAGCAGATTCATTAGATATAGTAGAATTAGTAATGGCTCTTGAAGAAGAATTTGATATAGAAATACCAGACAGCGATGCAGAAAAAGTTGTAACAGTAGAAGATGTTGTTGAATACATAAAAGAAAATGTAAAATAAAGAGGAGGGTGTCCTAAAATAGGAACCCTCTTTTACTTTAGAATGAAATTAAAACAATAATTATAATGAGCATTTAATTTCTTTGCCTTCAAAATAATTAACTAACTCATTTAAAACTCTTTGGTGTGGTTGCCATACAAATAAAATAAGCCAAACAATTAAAATATTATTTTTTAATCGTTTGACTTACAAAAAGATAATATACTATTTAATAAGTAGAAGAAATTAAAGTATTAAAGCTTTTAAAAAAGTAATAAAAATAATCTTTTACTCTATTTTTATCAATAGCAGTACTAACAGAAAGAGGAATACAAGCTAAATCAGTAGAATCGGTATAAACATCTATATTACCAATAACAGTACCTTGTTCAACAGGAGCAACAAGATTCCTATTAACATTTACAGAAAAATGTATTTTATCAATCTCATCATTTTTTATAGGAAAAGTTGAGCAATTTAATTTAGACATATCAATATCAAAAACAGAAGAATAA
>CARBKU010000056.1 GCA_948946035.1 uncultured Clostridia bacterium | reverse complement strand
GAAGGAAAAGGATATAGAAACTATTTTTTTATAAATTCAATATCATCAATATTATCTGGCTTTTTATATGTAATAAATCCATATATACCAGTTATAATTTCTCTAATGGCTGTAATAATAGCTACAATAATGTCTTGTGGTTTTAAAGATATTGAAAAGATAAAAACAGATGAATCTAATAAAATAACTAAAATACAGCATAATTATTTTAAAGAATTAAAAGATGCAATGAAATTTATTATAATATCACAAAGATTAAGAAGTTTATTTATATTTTCAGGAGTTTCATGGGGAGTTATTTGTTTAATTAGCACTTATAGAAGTAGTATTTTAGTTGATATAGGTACTCCTACTCAAATAATTACTGCTATTGCAGCAATTATAGAAGTAGCATCTTCGTTAGGTTCAAAAGGACAACTTGCATTTAATAAAAGATTTAAAAATAAATCTTTATCAATAATATTAGTGACGTTAACAATGTCAATAATAGTTGCAGGACTTACAGTAGTATTAAATGCTTCATATATGATTTCATTAGCAGTTGTTACAGTATGTTGTGTTATTATAAATTTAGATAAAGGGATGAGCCTTGTTCTTTCAACTAGATATTTAGGAAATTTTTCGAATGAAGAGATTTTATCTCAAATTTATGCTGCAAATGCAATGGTAAAAAATCTAATAAGAGCAATTATTGGTTTTGTAGGCTCATATTTACTAGGAATTACTACAACAGCTAATGCTATGATTTTAGTTGGTATTTTTATGATAATTATTTCTATTAGTCTAATTGGATATATGAAGACAAGATTAGGATTAAAACCAGAAGAATATGGAAAAGATGATATATATTCTGTGGAGTCTGACAAACAAAGAGCAATGTAAATGTACTAAAAATAGTTTAAAAGGAGAGAAAAAACATGAAAAATAAAATAATAATAATAGCAGTTATAATTGTAATAATTATTGTTGGAATAATTTTAGGTATAAACTATATGAATAAAAACAATGAAAATAATGCAAAGCAAGCACTGAACAGTTTTTGTGAATTGATAAATAACAAAGACTACGAAAAAATGTATCAACAAATTACAAATGAAGCAAAACAAAATATAAATTCTGAAGACTTTATAGCAAGAAACAAAAATATTTATGAAGGAATAGATGCGACAGATATAAAAATAGAAATACAAAATTGTGAAAAACAAAATGGAAAATATAATATAGAATATAAACAAAAAATGTATACTTCAGCTGGAGAAGTTGAATTTAATAATAGTGCTATTATTGAAAAACAAGAAAAAGAATATAAAATAAATTGGTCATCAAAATTTATATTCCCAGAATTAGGCAACAATGATAAAGTAAGAGTAGAAACACTAAATGCAAAAAGAGGAGATATATTAGATAGAAATGGTAAGACATTAGCAGAAGATGGTCAAATAGCGTCTTGTGGAATAGTACCAGGAAAACTTGGACAAGACAAAGAAGAAAGTATTAACAAAATAGCAGAATTGACAGGAGTATCTAGCGATTACATAAAAGAACAATTAAATAAATCATATGTTAAAGATGATACATTTGTACCTGTTAAAAAAATATCAAATTCTGATACTGTATTAAAAGAAAAATTACTTGAAATTCCAGGAATTTTAATTAATAAAGTAGATGGAAGAGTATACCCATTAGGCAAAGAAACAGGTCATTTAATAGGATATGTACAGGCAATTAATAGTGAAGAATTAGCAAATAATGAAGGAAAAGGATATAACACAAATAGTGTTATAGGAAAATCTGGACTAGAATTGGCATATGAAGACACTTTAAGAGGAATTGATGGAACAGAAATTTATATAGAAGATGAAAATAAAAACAAAAAATCAGTAATAATAAAACAAGATAAAAAAGATGGTAAAGATGTAAAATTGACTATTGATAGTGTGTTACAAACTAATGTATATGAACAAATGAAAAATGATAAAGGATTTTTTGTTATAATGCAACCTAAAACAGGAGAATTATTGGCATTAGTTAGTACACCAACATTTGATTCAAATGACTTTACTGTAGGAATGACAACAAAACAATGGGAAGAATTAAACAATGATGAATCAAAACCACTATATAATAGATTTGTACAAAAATATTGTCCAGGTTCAACATTTAAACCAATAATAGGAGCAATAGGATTAAACACAGGTAAAATAAATGCAAATGAGGATTATGGGTATACTGGAACGAGTTGGCAAAAAGACAGTAGTTGGGGAGATTATAAAATAACAACTTTAAAAGAATATAATGGTGCAAAAAATTTATTAAATGGAATAATAAATTCAGACAATATATATTTTGCTCAGTCAGCATTAAAAATAGGAAAAGATACTTTAATAGAAAATTTTAATAAAATAGGATTTAATGAACAATTAGACTTTTCATTAAATTTAGCTAAATCTCAATATTCAAACAATAATGGAACAGATATTACAGGAGAAACAAAACTTGCAGACACAGGATATGGTCAAGGAAATGTTTTAGTTAACCCAATACATATGGCATCAATGTATTCAAGTTTTTATAATGAAGGTAATATGATAAAACCAATATTAAAATATGATGAAGAAAAGAGTTCTATATGGAAAGAAACAGTATTTTCAGCAGAAACTGCTAATACTATAAAAAATGCTTTAATACAAGTAGTAGAAAATCCAAATGGTACAGCAAATGATATGAAAATTGCAGGAACTAAAATTGCAGGTAAAACAGGAACAGCAGAATTGAAAACTTCTAGTGATGATACAGAAAGTGGAACTCTTGGATGGTTTAATTGTTTTACTGTAAATAATAATAGTAATGATTTACTTATTATTAGTATGGTCGAAAATACACAAAATAATAGTGAAGGAGGTAGTCATTATTTAATAAGGAAAATTAGAAATATAATTATTAAATAAAAAAGATATGAAAGAATTAAAGGAAAAAATAGAAAATTATAAACCATATAATGAGCAAGAAGAAAAAGATAAACAAACTATGCTAAATTATATAAATACATTTGATGATATATTAACAAGAAAAAATGAATTTGGGCATTTTACAGCTTCAGCATGGGTATTAAACAATGAAAGAACAAAAGTATTAATGATATATCATAATATTTATAAATCATGGTCATGGACTGGAGGTCATGCAGATGGAGAAAAAGATTTATTAGGTACAGCTATACGTGAATTAAAAGAGGAAACTGGTGTGAAGAATGTAAAAGTTATTAATAATGATATTTTTTCTTTGGAAATTGTATGTGTTAATGGTCATGTGAAGAAAGGGAAGTATGTATCATCACATGTACATTTAAATTTAACATATCTTTTAGAGGTAGACGAAAAGGAAACTTTACATATTAAAGAAGATGAAAATAGTGGTGTTAAATGGGTTAGTATAGAAGAATTAGAAAAAGTAGTAAATGAAAATTGGATGTTAGAAAATGTTTATAATAAAATAAATTCTAAATTGTTTTTGCTTGGTAATAAAAATTAGTGCCATTGAGGACGAAGAATTTTGGCAATTTTTTAATTATACTTTTCTATCTAAAACCTTAATAATAAATTTATTCAATTATTCGGCTACGCTACATTATAAACAAATTCTAAAATTAACAAATAGGCCCCTCTCAAAGCAAGTTCGAGATTCTCCCATTTGTTAATTTAAGAATTTGTATTATAATTACACTTGCATTCATAATTTCATAAATTTATTATTAAGGTTTTAGATTTTGAAGTTATCTATATTAAAAAATTGCCAAAATTCTTCGTCCTCAATGGCAATTTTTGTAAGAAAAATATTTTACTAGATAAAAAATAAAAAAAATGTAGACTTTTAGAACAATTTCATATATAATGTAAAAAAAGTAGAAATATGGAGGTTAGCTACAATGTATGAAAGAAGTGCTATAGTTTTAGAAAGATATTTAAATAAACTATTTGGATTTGATAAAGTAAGCAATTTAAGAGAGAATTTTTATCATTTCGGAGAATTAATAGAAGACTTAAAAGAATATCAAACTATGGTTACAGAAGAAGAAAAAGTAATAAATAAATTTGATGAAGTAGCAAAAGAAATACAAGGGATACAAAAACTACAAGAAAAGCTATCAATATCAAACCAAAAATTAGAAGACGAAAGAAATAAACTATTTAATGCATTAGACGAAAACCCTAATACAATACAAAGCAAAATGGAAAAAATAGAAAAAATAGTAGAAGAAAATAATACAGAACTAAGAAGATTAGGCGAAGAATATATAAAAACATTTGTAATATTTATAGAAAGACAAAAAGAAAGAAATAAATTTGCAAGAAGTAAAAGAAGTACTGAAACAAAGTACATTACAAGTATGAAAGAAGCAAAAGAAAAATTCAAATATGTATCTAATCAAGATTTGCAAAATATGAAAAGATTTATGTCTGGTAATAAAGCAGATTTAAAAAGTAGTATAATAGAAATAATGATAAAAAATGGAAAAAGCGAAAAAATTGGATTTAATCAAGAAGTTATTACCAAAGCAGTAGAAACTAGAATGTCAATAGCAGAAAGAGAAGCAGAATGTTACATGGCATGTTATGAAAGATTTAAAAGATTATTAGTTGACATTGATAATGATACTATAAAATTAGAAAGATATGAAAAATTCTCCAAAGATAACAGTGCAAAACTAGCATTTTTAAATGCAGAAAAAGAATACATTATAGACTTTTTGGATAATGAAAGAATGACAGTAATAGGTGGACCAGTAGCACATAAAAACATGATGGAAGAAGCATGCAAAAACTTTGATTTAGACATAACTCAAATAAATAATTTATATGAATTAATATTAAAAGAAATAAATGGAAAATCAACCAAAAAAGCATATAATGAATTATATAATAAAACATATTTACGAGATATACAAGCAAAAGAAAGAAGTTTTGAAGCAGAAGCAACAAACATAAAAGTAAACTTAGGAACTGTTATAAATTCTAACTATTGGAGAATAGAAGGAATGAAACACATATATGAAGTATTTTTACAAGAAGTAACAGAAAAATTTGAAAAAGATTTATCTGATTATAAAGTTGATGAAATAGAAATAATAAACGAAATGCAAGATATTTCGGCTACTAAATCTAATACAGCAAAAGAAGAAAAAGATAATGAAATGGACAACTATGTATATACATATAACAAAGAATATGATGAAATAGAAGACAACTATAATAATGAAGACTTTGAAGAAAATAACAATAACGAAGATGACTACAATGATAACGAATTTAATAACTATGAAGACGAATATCAAGATAATGACGACAACTATAGCGAAGAAGACTATGATAACCAAGATGAATATGATGAAAGTTATGAAGAAGACTATCAAGAAGATGACGAATATGATGATGAAAATTATGGCAATGATGACCAAGACGATAATTATGAAGATGATTATAACGATGATGAAGAAGACGAAGATTATAACGATGATGACTATGACAATGAAAATGAAGAAGATAATTATCAAGAAGATGAATATGATGATGACTATGATAATAGTTATGAAGAAGATTATGATGAAGACGACGAATATGATGATGAAAACGATAATATGAATGAATATGAAGAAAATGATGATGACTATGATAATGAAATAAATAATCCAGCATATAAAAACAAATATAATAATTTCAAAGATAATTACAATAAATACATTAGTAATGATGGAGATGACATGGAATATGATAATATATATGCATCTATCATATCAGATTCAGATAATTCATATAGAAGCTTAAGGAGTTCAGCAAAATCAAGAAAAAAAGGTACTCATGCAAAAAAAACAAAAGAAATAAATAGTAGAGCTCAAACAGAAAAAAGAGATAAAAAATCAAAAAATGGCTCTGATGAAAATAAGGGATTATTTGATATGTTATTCAAAAAAAATGATAACTAAAACAAATTGGAGGTAAAATGTTAAAATTACAAGAAATCAAAAAAAGTTATAAAACAGGAGATACAACTGTAGAAGCATTAAAAGGAATAAGCATAGAATTTAGAAAAAGTGAATTTGTATCAATATTAGGACAAAGTGGTTGTGGGAAAACCACTTTGTTAAACATTATAGGAGGATTAGACAGATATACATCTGGTGACCTAATAATAAATGAAAAATCAACTAAAGAATTTAAAGACAAAGAATGGGATGCCTATAGAAATTACTCAGTAGGATTTGTATTTCAAAGTTACAATTTAATACCACATCAAACAATATTATCTAATGTAGAATTAGCATTAACAATTTCTGGTGTGAATAGAAAAGAAAGAAAACAAAGAGCAATTAAAGCTCTTGAAGAAGTAGGGCTAGGAGAACACATACATAAAAAGCCAAACCAATTATCAGGTGGGCAAATGCAAAGAGTTGCAATAGCAAGAGCATTAGTAAACAATCCAGACATAATATTAGCAGATGAACCAACAGGTGCATTAGACACAAAAACTAGTGTACAAATAATGGAGATTTTAAAAGAAATATCAAAACAAAAGCTAATTATAATGGTTACACATAATCCAGAACTAGCAGAAGAATATTCAACAAGGGTAGTAAAAATATTAGATGGAGTAATTACAGACGATTCTAATCCATATACAAAAGAAAACGAAGAAACTAAAGCAAAATCTGGAAGAACATCTATGAAGTTTTTTACAGCATTACGTTTAAGTTTAAACAACTTAATGACAAAAAAAGGAAGAACACTTTTAACATCATTTGCAGGAAGTATAGGAATTATAGGAATTGCACTAATATTAGCTATTTCTACAGGTGTTCAAAATTACATAAATAGAGTAGAAGAAGAAACTCTTTCATCATACCCAATTACAATTGAAGAATCTGCAATTGATATGGGAAGCATGATGGAATCTATGATGGGAGAAAGTGAAGAAACTGTTAATAATGAAGATGGAAAAGTACATTCAGCAGACATCATGAATGACATGATAACAACATTATCAAATAAAAAACAAAATAATAATTTAACAGAATTAAAAAAATATTTAGAAGAAGACAACAATGAAATAAAAAATAATAGTAATAGTATAGAATATGGATATAATTTGAATATTAATGTATATAAAAAGAATACAGATAATGGAATTGTTAGAGTAAATCCGAGTACAGTAATGAATGCATTTGGAATGGGTGAAATGATAGAAGCACAAAACAATTCTTCAATGGCATCAATGTTTGGTAGTTCAATGATGACAAATACAGACATATTTTTTGAAATGATAGATAACGAAGATTTGTTAAAAACACAATTTAATTTAGTAAAAGGTTCATGGCCAAAAGAATATAATGAAGTTGTACTAGTTTTAAAAGAAGATGGAAGAATTGATGATTACACTTTATATTCTTTAGGAGTAAAAAATCAAGATGAATTAAAAGACAAATGGAAAGCAGTAGAAAATGGAGAAAAAATAGAAGAAAATACAGATACAACAGTTTCATATACATATGATGAATTATTAAATTTATCATTTAAATTA
>CARBKU010000055.1 GCA_948946035.1 uncultured Clostridia bacterium | reverse complement strand
GTGTTTCAAAAATCATATATTATAACCTACTCTTGAAAAAAGTCGAAACTTAAACAAAAATAAAAATAACGAATTTGCTATTTTTATTTTAAAATTAGTTATTTCCTTCTAATCCTTGATATAGATTATATACTTTTGAATAGCCCATTTGTTGTAAAATCTTTTGTGCTCTTTTACTTCGAATTCCTGAACTACAATATACAATAATTATTTGATATTTATTGGGCAACATATTTTTAGCATTAGTTTTTATTTCATATTCTGGTATTAAAATACTATTTTTTAAATGTCCTTCAGCATATTCTTGTGGACTTCTAACATCCAATAATATGGCACCTTTTTCCACCATTTTTCTTACTTGTTCCATATCCAAATCATATATATCTATTTGTCTTAAATTTCTTTTTTGTAAAATGTATTTTAACTTGTTCAACATTAGTATTCCTCCTAAATTTTGCACTTATATTATTATAATATGAAAAAGTATTTTTTATGTTATTATATATTTTATTGTTGACAATTTAATATTTTTGTCATTTCAAATCTATATATTAAAAGTTATGTTGCCTTTTGTTATTTATGTTACCTCAATTTTCATTTTTATATTTTTTACACAGTTTTCACTTTTTATGTGGATAATGTGGATAACTTTGTGAATAACTTAATTTACTTACCTTGCGTTCACAAGTTGTTCACATTCTTAATAAGTTTATATAATATTTACACTTTTTACCTTTTTATTAAAGTGTTTATGTGTACTAATTCTACTTAATAATCACATATATAAAAAAGCCTATAAGTATTGTAAGTAATACTTATAGGCTTTTTTACATTTTAATAAATTACATAAAATTCTCTTATTTTATTATGCAAAAATATATAATTGTAACTATTTCTAATATCGTAATAAATGGGAAACCTATAACAAAATTCAACTTTTGTGTTTTGTGTCTAAACACATACATTCCTAAAATAGTTCCTATCCCTCCACCTAATGCTGTTATTAAAAATAGTGTTTTCTCTGGTATTCTCCATCTTCCTTTTTTAGCTTTATTTTTATCTAACCACATTATAAAAAATCCAATTAAATTTATTATAATAAAATAAATAATTATATTTTTTATTGTAAAAATTTCATTTATATTAATAGTATTTTCTAACATTTATTTCTCTCTTTCTATTTTGATATTTTTTTTATTATTTCATTACATTCTTTTATAATATTTTCTTTGTTTATACCTTTTATCTTTTTATTTTCCATAATTATTTTTCCATTAATCATTGTCATCTCTACATTTGTACCTTTTACATTATATATGATTTCGGCAAATATATTATTTATTGGCTGAGTTAAAATATCATTTAAATTAATCATTATAATATCTGCTTTTTTTCCTACCTCTATACTTCCAATTTCATTATCTAGCCTTAAAGTCTTTGCTCCATTAATTGTTGCCATTTTTAACACTTCATATGCTGGTATTATTTCTGGTTCTTCATTTATTCCTTTTTGCAATAATGCTATAAATTTCATTGTTTCAAACATATCTAAATTACTTCCGCTTCCTTGTCCATCTGTTCCTAAAGATACACATATATCATTTTCCAACATTTCTTTTACTTTTGCTACACCACAACCTAATTTTAAATTACTAACTGGACAATGTGATATATATGAATTTGTTTTTTTTAATTCTTTTATATCTTCTTCATTTATCTTTACACTATGTGCTAATATGTTATGTGTTTTTGCAAAGTCTCTATTAATTACCTCTAATGGTGTTTTTACATTATATTCTCTTTTAATGTCTTGTCTTTCTTGTTCATTCTCACAAAAGTGCATATGTATTGGTAAATCTTTTTCTTCTGCAAATTTAATACACTTTTTTACATAGTGTTCATTACTTGTATATAATCCATGTATTCCAACATTAAAACTAATTGTATCTTGCTTATATTTTTTTATTAAATCATCCAGTTCTTTTATTCTTTGTTCATCTTTTTCTTCATATCCCATTAATGTTCTTGTAGTTTGTAGCCTAATTCCTGATTCTAAAGCTGCTTTTATTATTTCATCTGTCATAAAATACATATCGTTTACTGTTGTTGTACCTGTTTTTATCATTTCTATACATGATAATAATGTTGCCCAATATATGTCTTCTTCTTGCAATTTGTCTTCCATTGGCCAAATTTTTTCTTTTAACCAGTCTTGTGTTTTGTACCCATCTACTGTTTCTCTAAATATGCTCATACTTATATGTGAATGTGTGTTAATAAGACCTGGCATAATGATTTTTCCTGTTGCATCAATTATTCTATCTACATTTTCTTGTATATTTTTTTGTATTTTTACTATCTTTTTATCTTCTATTAGTATATCAATATTTTCTTCAAGTTTTTTTCTTTTTTCCTCCATTGATATTAGATTACAATTTTTTATTAATATTTTCAATTTACAAACTCTCCTTTTCTAAGGCAAATTTTCATTTTTTATAATATTAACCAAATAAACTCATTTGATTACTTTGGCTCATACCATTTAAGCATCCATAATTTTTAAGTAAATCTGTAACTGAGTTTCCAACTTTTGAGCGAATTTTTAAGTCATCTATAGACATAAATTTCCCTTCTTCTCTTGCTTTTTCTATTCCTACAGCTGCGACAGTTCCTAGTCCTGGTATACTATTTAGTGGTGGTCTAATTGCTCCATCTTCAACTAAAAATTTAGTACTATGTGATTTGTATAAATCCATAGGCAAAAATTCTAATCCTCTTTCATACATTTCTAAAACTAATTCTAATATAGCATACATATTTTTATCTTTTGTTGTTGCATTATTTCCTTGTAAGTCTATTTCTTTCATTTTATTTTTTACCTTTTCTTTTCCAAAAATCATACAGTCACTATCAAATTCATCTGCTCTAATTGAAAAATATGATGCGTAATATGCTAAGGGTTCATGTACTTTAAACCAAGCAATTCTAAATGCGTTTGTTACATATGCTGCTGCGTGAGCTTTTGGGAACATATACTTTATTTTTTCACAAGACTTAATATACCAGTCTGGCACATCATGTTCTTTCATCAAAGCTTTATATTCTTCCCATTTTGCTGGATCTTTTAGTGCTTTTCCTTTACGTACTGTTTCCATTATCTTGAATGCTGGATTTGGAGGCAATCCCATTTTTATTAAATAAATCATAATATCGTCACGACAACAAATTGCATCTTGCAGTGTTACTGTCCCAGCTTCTATTAAGCTTTGTGCATTTCCAAGCCACACATCTGTACCATGTGATAATCCGTGATATTCTAATTAATTCATCAAACGTTTTTGGTTTTGTATCTACTAACATTCCCCTAACAAATTTTGTTCCAAATTCAGGTACTCCAAAGCTTCCAACATCTGAATGTATTTGTTCTTTTGTTACACCTAATGCATCTGTTGAACTAAAAATTGACATTGTTTCTTTATCATCTAAAGGTACTTTTGTTGGGTCTTTTCCTGTAATATCTTGCAACATACGTATCATTGTTGGATCATCATGTCCTAGAATATCTAATTTTAATAAGTTTTGGTCAATAGAGTGATAATCGAAATGTGTTGTAACTATATCTGAATTAGGGTCATCTGCTGGATGTTGTACAGGACAGAATTCATAAATTTCTCTTCCTTTTGGAACTACTATAATTCCTCCTGGATGTTGACCTGTTGTTCTTTTTATTCCTGTACAACCAACTGCTATTCTTTGTGTTTCTGCTCTATTTATTGGTATATTTCTTTCTTCATAATATTTTTTTACATAACCATATGCTGTCTTATCTGCTACTGTACCTATTGTTCCTGCTTTAAATGTTGTTCCTTTTCCAAAAATAACTTCTGTATATTTATGTGCTTTTGCTTGATATTCTCCTGAAAAGTTTAAGTCAATATCTGGTTCTTTATCTCCATTAAAACCTAAAAATGTTTCAAATGGAATATCCATTCCATCTTTATCTAAGCTATGTCCACATTTAGGGCATTCTTTATCTGGCAAGTCAAATCCATTTTTATAACCATAGTCTGTAAAATCTGAATATTTACAGTTTGGACATCTATAATGTGCTGGTAATGAGTTAACTTCTGTTATACCTGTCATATTTGCAACAAATGAAGAACCAACAGACCCTCTTGAACCTACTATGTAACCATCTTCGTTTGATTTCCATACTAGTTTTTGTGCTATAATATACATAACCGAGAATCCATTTTTTATTATAGAGTCTAATTCTTTATCTAACCTTGTTTGTACTATTTCTGGTAGTGGATCTCCATATAATTCGTGTGCTTTAGAATATGCTATATCTTTAATTGTTTGTTCACAGCCTGGTATGTGTGGAGGACATTTTTCTGGTGAAATTGGACTAATTCTATCACACATATCTGAGATTTTATTTGTGTTTGTTACAACAACTTCGTATGCTTTTTCTTTTCCTAAATATTCAAATTCTTTAAGCATTTCTTCTGTTGTTCTTAAATATAGTGGTGCTTGATTATCTGCATCTTGATACCCTTGCCCTGCTTCTAATATTCTTCTATATATTTCGTCTTGTGGATCCATAAAGTGTACATCACATGTTGCAACTACTGGCTTATTTAGTTTTTCTCCTAGTTCAACTATTTTTCTATTTATATCTTGTAATCCTTCTTCGTCTTTTACTGTCTCATTTCTTATTAAAAATTGATTGTTTCCAATTGGCTGTATTTCTAAATAGTCATAAAAATTTGCTATTTCTTCTATTTCTTCATCTGTTCTTCCGAAGTTCAATTGCTTGATATAATTCTCCTGCCTCACATGCACTTCCTAGAATTAATCCTTCTCTATATTTTTCTAGTAAGCTTTTTAAAATACGTGGCTTGCGATAAAAGTAATCTAAGTGTGAATATGATACTAATTTATATAAATTACGTAATCCTATATAATTTTTTGCTAAAATTATCGCATGATAAGTTTTTAATTTTTTGTATGCTTCTTTCTTTGCATCTTCTGAACTACTTATTTTATCTATATCTTCTACCTTTTTAGCTCCTCTTTCTTTTAGCATATTCATCATAACTTTAAATACTTTTACAGTAGTATCTACATCATCTAAAGCTCTATGTGCTACTTCTACTTTTATTCCTAAGTTTTCTGCTATTTTTCCTAATTTATATTTTTTGTAATCTGGAAACAAATCTTTTGCTAAACTTAATGTATCTAAATATGTGTAATCAAATTCATGTCCTAATACTTTTGCATTTTGTTTTAAAAAACCTATATCAAAAGGTGCGTTATGAGCAACTAAAACAGAACCTTTAATAAAGTCTAAAATTTTTGGAAATACTTTGTCAATGGTTTCAGCATCTGCAACCATGTCGTCTGTTATATTTGTAACTTCTGAAACTCTTTGTGGAATGTGTTTTTCTGGATTTACAAAACAACTAAATTCATCTAATACTTCTCCATTTTTTACTTTCATTATTCCAACTTCTGTTATTTTTTCTGTTGTAGCTGAAAATCCTGTTGTTTCTAAGTCTAATACACAATATGTTGTATCTATATCTTGTCCTTTTGCATTTGTTACTATTGCATTTTTGTCAGGTGCTAAATATGCTTCAACTCCATAGATTATTTTTATATCATTATTATCATATCCTAGTAATTTATGTGCTTCTGGAAATGCTTGTACAACACCGTGGTCTGTGATTGCTATTGATTTCATTCCCCATTTCATTGCTCTTTTTATTAGGTCTGTTGCTGAAGTCATTGCATCCATTTGACTCATTTGTGTATGCATATGTAATTCTACCCTTTTTACTTCTGCATTATCTTTCCTTATTTCTTTTTTGATTCCTTCTGTTTCTATTATTGTGTTCGCCATTACTGTTAGTTCATTTGAAAATGTATCCATTTGTGCTGTTCCAGCTAATTTAATTCCTTTTGATTTTTGAATTCTTTTCATTGTTTTTTTTACTTTGTCTTTTTCTAAAAAAGCTTTACATGTAATAGTACTAGTTCCATCATATAAATCAAAACTAAATAGCGTTTTTCCTGATTTTAGTGTTCTATCTTCTGAATATATTACTTCTCCTTGTAATGAAACTTTTCCATCGTCTACCCCTAAGTCTACTACTTTTACTATTTCTTCTGTTATGTTTTGAGATGTTCCTAGTATTAATGGTGTGTCTTCTTCTTCCTCTTCTGTTGGTAATTCTGGAACTTCTGTATTTGTTTCTATTATGATATTTGCAATTACTGTTACATCTCCTGCATATGTGTCTAAACCTGCTTTTCCTGTTAATTTAATTGCATTTGCATTTTTTATCTTTTCTGTAATTTCTTGCCCTTCTTGTATATCTTTTGCAAATGATTTACATGTGATTGTTCCTGTTCCATCATATAAGTCAAATATTATCATTCCTTTTCCTGATTTTGTTTCTCTAACTTCACAAGTTACAATTCTTCCTTCTAGGGTAACTTTTCCATCATTTGCGGTTATTTCTTTTATTTTTTTGTTGTTTTCTTTTGCTTTTGTTGGTTTTCCCATAATGTATTCTTTTACTTCTGTTTCTTGCATCATTTCAGGTGGTATTCCATTTTCTTCATTTTCTTGTGGTATGTATCCTTCTATATCTGTTGGAGGCATGTAATCTACGTCATTATATTCTGGAACTGTATTTTCTGCTTCTTGTGATAATTGTTTGTTTTCTTCCTCAATTTTTGCTATAATTTCTTCTTCTTCTTTTTTTAGTTTTTCTTTTATTTTGCTTATTTCTTCTTTTGATATTTCTTCTATTATCTCTATTTTATAGTCTTTTCCATATATGTTTTTTAAGACTTTTATTAGTTCCTTATCTGTCTTTTTTGCTTTTAAGAATTCTGCTCCTTTTATGTGCATTTTTATTATTATTTCTTTTTCTTTTACGTCTATTTCACTTTTTAGTAATAACATTGGTTTTGCTAAAGGATATTTATGTGCCATATATGCTATTATGTTTTTCCATTCATCTTTTATTTGCTTTTTTTCTACATCTTTATGATATTCTATTTTTATGTCTATATTTTCAAATTTGAATCTTTCTCTTAAGAATCTTTCAAAATACCATATCTCTTTTATTTCTATCCATTCGTCAAAGTATATTTCTACTTGTAATGTGTTCGTTTTTTTTATTACATTTAATTCATTTATTTCTGCATGTTTTATGTTTGAACTTGTATTATAGTCGCTAAAAATTTCTCCTACTTTTTTTAATTTTTCTGACATCCTTTTTCTCTCCTTTTGTAGTTTAAATTTTATCACATTTAAGTTGATTAAAAAAGCGAACATATTATTTTTTATAATATTTATCTTGTACAGAAAGTCCTTCTTACTCAGATAAATCGTTGTCAAAATCTTTGATTTTGTGTCAACAATTATATGTGTAACGAACTTTCCTCCAATATAAAAAACTCACTTTAATATTATATTTTATTAAAGTGAGTTTTTCTTAACTTATGATACTCTCTCGCCTTGAATACTTTTTTCTTTTTTATTTTTCTTAGCATTTTTACGTGCTAAATCATGATCAATTTTTACT
>CARBKU010000054.1 GCA_948946035.1 uncultured Clostridia bacterium | reverse complement strand
AACATTATATCAGAAAAGATTCCTTTTTTGTATTCCGAAACCATTTTACACTATTAAAGCCATATTATATTTGACAACGCCATTATTTGATGATAGAATACTTTTGTATAATATAGGGAGGAGATACATATGTTAAATATTTGTATAGTAATGCCAAGATTTTTTCCAGTACCTGCTGTAAAAGGGGGAGCAGTAGAACAATTAGCAACTTTTTTAGCAGATGAAAATGAAAAAACTCATAAAATAGACATAACTTTTATTTCAGTCTATGATGAATTAGCAATAGAAGCTAGTAAGAAATATAAATATTCAAAATTTAAATATATTCCAATTGAATTAAAAGAAGAAAAATATGACTATTCATCAGCTGATAGAGCTTTAACTGAATATATGAATAAAGTAGAAAAAGCTATTAAAGAAGAAAACTTTGATTATGTAATTATACAAGGAGGAAGAAAAGAACATATAATTCCAATGGTTCCATTTGATAAACGTATAACATATTTACATGGACCAAAAATCGAACATGGACTACACCAGTACTATAAAGCTATAATGGTTGTTAGTCATTTTATTGCTAACTGTTATTATGAACAAACAGACACACCAAGAGAATGTGTAATACCTTTAGAAAATGCTATACATTTAGAAGATTTTTCAAAAGCAATAAGCGATGATGAGAAGAAAAAAATAAAACAAAAATATAATATTTTAGAAGATGATATTGTTATTAACTTCTGTGGTAGAACAATTGCTGAAAAAGGAGTAAAAGAGTTAATACAAGCATTTAAACAAATGGAAAATGTATCAAAATGTAAGCTAATAATCATGGGAAACTGTAATTATGCAAAACAAGTAAAAACACCTTTTGAGGAAGAATTATTTAAAATTGCTGAAGAAATGAAAGATAGAATAATATTCACAGGATTTATTCCTAATAAAGAATTATATAAAATACATAATATATCTGATGTAGCAGTAATTCCTTCAATGTTTGAGGAACCATTTGGACTTACAGTAATAGAGGCAATGGCAAGTGGCTTACCTTTGATTACTTCTGATGCAGGAGCAATACCAGATATAGTCGATGATAAAAATGCAATTATAGTTAAAAGAGATGAGAACTTTATTTCTAATTTAAGTGTTGCATTAGACAAATTGGTGTGCGATAAGAATTTACGTGAAAGGATGGGAAAACATTCAGAAGAGCTTGTACAAGATTATGATACACCTAATTATTATGATAACTTTTGCAAAATATTATATGATTTTGATAAGAAACAATAAATTGAATATATGAGGAAGATACTATGTATGAAATAAGAGAGTATGAAGAAAAAGATAAAAAACAATTGATTGAATTATGGATAAAAGTAGCTGTAGAAGAATATGGATATAAAGAATGGGAAGAAGAAATAAAAATGTTAGGTGTAACTGAATATGAAAAAATTCTAGTAGCTGTATGTGAGAATAAAATTATAGGTAGTATGGCATATAAGAAAGTTGATGAAAAAGTAGCAGAATTAAAAAGAGTATATATATATAAAGAATATAGAGGAAGTGGAATTGCAAAAGAGTTATATAATAGAATTATGGAAAAAATAAAAGAAAAAAAATATAGCAAAGTAATGGTAGAAACTTGGGAAAAATTTCAAAGTGGAATTAGCTTTTACTATAAAAATAATTTTAAACTAGTTATTAAAGACAATAAGAGATATGTTCTTATGCTAGATATAAAGTGAATTTTTATATATGTGGATATACAAAAAGTGATGAGATCAAAAAATATTTTTTTTAAAGTTATCTGAATTAAATTGAATAATAACTAAAAATAAAAAAAGTAGGATTTTTTTAAAATTCCTACTTTTTTTCACAATTATAACCTAACATTTATTACAAATCTACCAATAAAGCAGATAAGATCCATATTAGGGAAATATGGCAGGGGTAGAAGGATTCGAACCCTCACAGGCGGTTTTGGAGACCGATGTGCTACCATTGACACTATACCCCTATAATTAATACATTTAATATATTAGCATAAAAAAATAAAATTATCAACAATTTTTAGAAAAAAATATTGACTTTTTTTAAAACTGATAATACAATATATGAAATCAATTAAATATAGTTACAATGAAAAAGAAAAAATACTGAAAAATTTATTTCAAAGAGAATTGGTGATGGTGAGATACCAATAATAAAAAAAGTATGGGGAACTTTGGAGTAACACTTAAACTAAGGTGCTTAAAATAGAAGACTATTTTAAGAATTAGGGTGGAAACGCGGAAATATAACTTTCGTCCCTAGCTAAGGCTAGGCTCGAAAGTTTTTTGATAAAATGAATGAAAATCAGCATATTGCACATTTTTATTATAATTTCCAAGCTTTGATGTACCAATGTATACCTTCAGCTTAAAAATTATAATAAAAATGCACAATATACTAATTTTGATTCATTTTATGATAATTTTTATGACGAAGGAAAAAATAATTATAAAATAAGGAGGAATTTTTATGTTAAAGTCAATGGATACTTTAGTAGCTTTATGCAAAAACAGAGGAATTATTTATGCAGGTTCAGAAATTTATGGAGGATTAGCAAATACTTGGGATTATGGACCTTTAGGAAATGAGATTAAAAATAATGTGAAAAATGCTTGGAGAAAGAAATTTATTCAAGAACAAAAGGATATTGTAGGATTAGATGCTGCGATTTTAATGAATCCAGAAACTTGGGTTGCTTCAGGTCATATAGGAGGTTTTTCTGACCCATTAATTGACTGTAAAGAATGTAAAACAAGACATAGAGCAGATAAACTAATAGAAGAATGGGCACATGACAAAGGAAAAGATATGATTGCAGATGGAATGTCAGATAAAGAGATGATAGATTTTATAGCTAATAATAAAATAACATGTCCTAATTGCGGAAAAGCTAATTTTACAGATATTAGAAAATTCAACTTAATGTTTAAAGCCTTCCAAGGTGTAACAGAAGATTCTACATCAGAAATTTATTTAAGACCAGAAACTGCTCAAGGAATTTTTGTAGATTTTAAAAATGTGTTGCGTACTTCAAGAAAGAAAATGCCAATGGGTATTGCACAAATAGGTAAAGCTTTTAGAAATGAAATAACACCTGGGAACTTTACTTTTAGAACACGTGAGTTTGAACAAATGGAACTTGAGTTTTTCTGTAAGCCAGGTACAGATTTAGAATGGCATCAATATTGGAAAGCATATTGTGAAAAATGGTTGTTAGATTTAGGAATTAAAAAAGAAAATATTAGACTAAGAGATCATTCTCCAGAAGAATTAGTATTTTATAGTAAAGCTACTACAGATATAGAATTTGCTTTCCCTTTCGGTTGGGGAGAGTTATGGGGAATTGCAGATAGAACTGATTATGACTTGTCACAACATATTAATCACTCAAAACAAGATTTGTCATATCAAGACCCAGAAACAAATGAAAAATATGTACCATATGTTATTGAGCCATCTTTAGGAGCAGATAGAGTAGTATTAGCATTTTTATGTAATGCTTATGATGAAGAAGAAATTGCAGAAGGAGATACAAGAACAGTTCTACATTTGCATCCAGCAATAGCTCCATATAAAGTAGCAGTATTGCCACTTTCTAAAAAGTTATCAGATAAGGCAGATGAGGTTTATCAAAAACTTGCTAAAAAGTTTATGTGCGATTATGATGAAGCTGGTACAATAGGTAAACGTTATAGAAGAGAAGATGAAATAGGAACACCTTATTGTGTTACAATTGATTTTGATACTCTTGAAGATAATTCTGTTACAATACGTGATAGAGATACAATGGAACAAGTAAGAGTTAAAATTGATGAATTAGAAAATTGGATTCAAGAAAAAATAGAATTTTAATATTTAATGATATAAAGAAAGCCCCAAACTTGTTGAAGAATGGGGCTAATAAAAATTATCCTCTTTTTATTTTTTATTGTAAGGCAATCGCTAAAAATGTTATAAATATTTTGTTACTGGATAATACTTTTACTAATATTATTCTATGAAAATGCTGATATATAAATATTTCTTTGTATCTCGGTTCATTACATACATAAAAAATTCTAATGAAATATATGGAGCCTCTTTCACTTAGTCCTCGCTACGCTCGACGCGAACATTACTCCATATATTTCAAAGAATTTTTAAATGCATTTCAATCACATTCTATACTGCATAAATATTTATATATCAGTATTTTCAAGATATTAAACACAAAAAATCATATATTATAACCTACTCTTGTAAAAAGTCGAAACTTAAACCTTAGTTTTATTGACAAAACAGCCAATTAAAGGTAAAATATACCATGTAAAAAACTAATAAAAAAACAGGAGATGAAAAGCAATAAATGGAATTTATAAAAACTCTAATAAAAAACAAAAAACTAGCATTTTCATTAGGAAAAAACGACTTTAAAAATAGATTTGCAAATACAAGTCTAGGAAGCATATGGGGCTTCTTACAACCATTTGTATTTATGATAACATATGTAATAGTATTTCAATATATACTAAAAACAGGAAGTGCAGGAAATGACCCATATATAGTATGGTTTTTACCAGGAATGGCAATGTGGCAATGTATAAATGACACAATAATAAACGCAAGCAGTTCAATAAGAACATATAGTTATTTAGTAAAAAAAGTAGTATTTCCAGTAGATATAATTCCAATAATATCAATAATAGCAAGTAGTTTTGTTGCAATATTCCTATTTATAGTAGCAATAGTAGTAGGAATAATATTTAAATACATTCCAAATTTCATACAAGTAATATATATAATAATATCAGCATATGCATTTTTCATAGCATTTACAAGATTCACATCAGCAATAACAACACTAGTACCAGACTTTTCGCAATTACTAGGAATAGCAATGCAATTATTTTTCTGGTTTACTCCAGTAGTATGGAATTTATCAATGCTTGAAAATCACCCAACAATATTAGCAATAATGAAATGCATGCCATTCAATTATCTAGTAACAGGATTTAGGGACTCATTTATATCAAGTAATATAGTAACAGAAAACAATTTTATATACACAATAGTCTTTTGGATAATTACATTTATAATGTTTATATGGGGAAATTATATATTTAAAAAGAGTAAAAAAGACTTTGCTGACGTATTATAAAAAATAAAATTACCAGTTAGGCTTATACAAATCTAAAGTATATAATGCTAACTAGTATCGAGAATAGGATAGAAATATGAAAGAACAAATTGACGTGTTAATGGCCACTTATAATGGCGAAAAATATTTGGAAGAACAAATCAATAGTATACTAAACCAAACATATCAAAATATAAGATTAATAATTTCAGATGACTGTTCAAAAGATGGAACAAAAGAAATACTAAAAAAATATCAAAAAGACGAAAGAATAGAAATTCATTATCAAGAAAAAAATCTAGGATATATAAAAAACTTTGAATTTTTAATAAAACAAGAAACGAACCCACTATTTATGCTAGCAGATCAAGATGATATATGGTTACCAGAAAAGATAGAAAAATCATATGAAACATTAAAAAATAATAATGCAGACTTAGTATTTGGAGATTTAGAAGTAGTAGATGAAAATTTAAAAACAATCCATAAATCATTTGGAGAGTTTATGCGATTAAATAGAAAAATAAAAAAATGTATAAACAGTTACAAAGTAAATTATTTATACAATTGTGTAACAGGATGTACAACGTTATGCAAAAAAGAAATGATATCAAAAATTATGCCAGTACCAAATAAATCTGAATACGTTCCACATGACCATTGGCTTGGAATTATAGTAGGAGTTAATGGAAAATTAGCATATATGCCACAACCCTATATAAAATATAGACAACATGGAAATAATGCAATAGGAACAGAAAAAAGATCACATAAATTTACAAAGTTAGAACAAGTAAGAAAATTATTTATAGAAATAAAACTAGGTGTTTTTGGAACATATGTTGATAACAACGAAAGGTTTCCTAAAGAACTACAAGAAGTAAATACAAAAGCTTTAAACTATTATAAAATGTTAGAGCAAAAGAAAAACTTTAATTTTAAAGGGTGGAAAATATTCCATCAATTATACAAAACAGAGACATTTATGTACTATATAGAAAACTTTATAATTATGAACATGCCACTAATTGGAAAAGGGCTATTTAAGATAAGACATTTTACATTAAAACTATTAGGAAAGAGATAATACCGAAAGGAGAAACAATATTGGAAGAAAAGCAAACAGATAATAAAAAAGAAATTGTTGTAAAAATAGAACATCTTTGTAAAAACTATAAAATGTTTTCAAGAAAAAAAGACAGACTAATAGAAACCTTAATACCAAGCTTAAATAGACATCAAGTATTTAAAGCATTAGATGATTTTTCTTTAGAAATTAAAAAAGGTGAAGTATTAGGAATTTTAGGAAAAAATGGTGCTGGTAAATCAACATTATTAAAAATGATTACAGGTGTAGTAACTCAAAGCAGTGGAACAATGGAAATTAAAGGCAAAATAAGTTCACTTTTAGAATTAGGTGCAGCATTTAATATGGATTTGACAGGAATGGAAAACATATATCAACATGGACAAGTAATGGGCTTAACAAAAGAAGAAATAGAAAAAAGAAAGCCAGAAATTATACAATTTGCAGATATTGGTGACCATATATATCAACCAGTAAAAACATATTCATCAGGAATGTTTGCTAGGTTAGCATTTGCATGTGCAATTAATGTAGACCCAGACATTTTAATAGTAGATGAAGTTTTATCAGTTGGAGACATGGCATTTCAATTAAAATGCTTTAAAAAATTTGAACAACTAAAAAAGAAGGATAAAACAATTATATTTGTTACACATAGCATTAATGATGTTTTAAATAATTGTACTAGAACAATAATAATGAATGATGGTAAAAAAATATTTGATGGTGGAGTAAAAGATGGAGTTGAAAACTACAAAAAATTAATTACTGGTATGTTAAAACAACAAGAGTTAAATCCAGAAAAATCAAATAAAACAGAAGAAAAAACAGATGCTATATTAGGCGTAAATGATGAAAGCATAGAATGGAAAAAATATTTCACAATAAATCCAGATGTCATAAAATATGGAAATGGAGAAGCAGAAATAATAGATTTTGGTATTTTTAATACAAAAGGAGAGCCAACTTGTATTATAGATAGCCAAGAAGAAATAATAGTTAAGTTAAAGGCTAAATTTAATGCAGATATAGAATGTCCTATATTTTCTATGACAATAAAAGACTTTTATGGTAAAGAAATTTGTGGAACAAATACTAATTTCTTAAATTACTATACAGGAAAATGTAAAAAAGGAGAGAGATATGTTTGTGAATTCAAACAAAAATTTCAATTAGCACCAGGAAAATATACATTATCATTAAGTTCTACTAGATATGATTATAATGGAGAAATTGTAGTATTAAATAGAAATTATGATTTAATGATATTTGAAGTAATGTCTAGTAAAAAATTTGTTGGATATTACAACTTAGATACAGAAGCATATGTAACGAAAATAGATAATTAGGAGTTATTATGAAAGAAACACATTTATTTATCTTATTGGAAAATGCAAGATATAAA
>CARBKU010000053.1 GCA_948946035.1 uncultured Clostridia bacterium | reverse complement strand
ATTTATATATCAGTATTTTCAAGATATTAAACACAAAAAAGCATTATCAAGTAACGTCATCTTTAAGAATTTATATAAATTTCTTGTTATTTAATGATAAAAATGATATACTCTAAGTATTAAATTGAAGGAAAGGAGAAAGGATATATTTTAGAAAACTAAAATAAAAATCCAATTAACCATATGTCAAAACCAATAGTAGCAATAATACGGAAAGCCAAATGTTGGAAAGTCAACCTTTTTCAATTATTTAGCAGGAAGTAGAATATCAATAGTAGAAGACACACCAGGAGTAACAAGAGACAGAGTATATGCAGAAACAAATTGGAGGGGAAGAAATTTTACATTAATAGACACAGGAGGAATTGAGCCAGAATCAGAAGATATAATATTATCTCAAATGAGAGAACAAGCAAATTTAGCAATATCGATGGCAGATGTAATAATTTTTTTAACAGACATAAAACAAGGAGTTACAGCTGCTGATAAGGAAATATCATTAATGCTAAAAAAATCAAAAAAGCCAATTGTTTTAGTATGTAACAAAGCAGACAATTATGAAAAAGACCAGCAAGAAATATACGAATTTTACAATTTAGGAATAGGAGATCCATATCCAATATCTGCATCTAATGCAATAGGAATAGGAGATGTTTTAGATAAAATATACGAAAATTTTCCAGAAAAAACAGAAAACGAAGAAGATGATGACAATATAAAAGTAGCAGTAATAGGAAAACCAAATGTAGGAAAATCATCATTAATTAACAACATATTAGGAGAAAATAGAGCAATTGTAAGTAGCATTGCAGGAACAACACGTGATGCAATAGACACAGAATTTGAAAACGAAAAAGGAAAATATGTATTAATAGATACAGCAGGAGTTAGAAAGAAAAATAAAGTAAAAGAATCAATAGAAAAATTTAGTATAATGAGAACATTACTAGCAATAGAAAGAGCAGATGTATGTTTAATGTTAATTGATGCAACAGAAGGTGTAACAGACCAAGATGCAAAAATAGCGGGAGAAGCTCATGAATCTGGAAAAGGTGTAATAATAGTTGTAAATAAATGGGATGCAATGGAAAAAGAAACAGGAACTTTAGAAAAATACAAAAAAGAAGTTTACGACAAATTAAAATATTTATCATATGCACCAATTATATTTATATCCGCAAAAACGGGGCAAAGAGTACACAAATTATTTGATTTAATAAATCATGTAGCAGAACAAAATAGAATGAGAATATCAACTTCAATTTTAAATCAGGTTATAAATGAAGCTATTGCAATTGTTCAACCACCTACAGATAAAGGAAAGAGATTAAAAATTTATTATGGGACACAAGTTTCTACTAGACCACCTACTTTTGTAATTTTTGTAAATAACAAAGAATTATTTCATTTTTCATATGAAAGGTATCTTGTTAATCAAATAAGAAAAGAATTTGGTTTAGAAGGAACGCCAGTAAGAATTATTGCAAGAGAAAAAAGTGATAAAGAAGCACAAAAAGAAGGTTTATAAAATTATTGATATGCAAAGGAGAAGAAAATGATAGTATATATAATAATGTTAATAATTGCTTATTTAATAGGAAGTATAAATTTTTCAGTAATAATAAGTAAAAGAGTTGCTGGATTTGATGTAAGAGAAAAAGGTAGTGGAAATGCTGGAAGTACAAATGTATTACGTTCAGTTGGAAAAGGTGCAGCAGTTATAACACTAATTTGTGATATTTTAAAAGGTGTAGTTTCTATTGCTATTGCGATTATAATAGGAAATATAATACAAGATTCAAATAAAGAATTATTACTACAAGTAGCTGGAGTTAGTGTTATAATAGGACATACATTTCCAATATTTTTTGGATTTAAAGGTGGAAAAGGTGTTGCAACATCATTAGGAATTTTATTAATGAGTAACTGGCAAATTGGACTAATTTGTTTAGTATTTGCATTAGCGTTAATAGTTTTAACAAGAATGGTATCTGTAGGTTCTTGTGCAGCAGCAGTACTATTTCCAGTATTAACTTTATTTATTAATGATAATTATATGGTTTTAACACAAGGAAAAAGTGGAAATACATACTTTATATATAGTGTTATATTAGCAATAATTGTATTATTTAATCATAGAACAAATATA
Source organism: uncultured Clostridia bacterium (assembly GCA_948946035.1). Lineage (GTDB taxonomy): Bacteria > Bacillota > Clostridia > TANB77 > CAG-508 > CAG-269. The sequence continues at coordinate 5,677 of CARBKU010000053.1, read as the reverse complement.
AAAAGAATATTTAATGGAACAGAAAATAAAATAGGAGATAAAAAATAGTTAAAAATAGAAAAGGAGAAAAAATGAATATAGCAGTAATAGGAAGTGGAAGTTGGGGAGTAGCTTTAGCAATACATTTAGCAAAGCTAGGAAACAATATAAAAATATGGTCATTTGATGAAGAAGAAAAAAGAATAATAAATGAAGAAAGAAGATGTAAATTTTTACCGAATGTAGTATTACAAGATAATATAAAATGTTATACTAATTTTGAAGAAGTGTTAAAAGATGCTGAAATTATTTTACATGTAACACCTTCAAAATTTACAAGAAATGTTTTCAAACAATATAAAGAATATGTAGGAAATAAACCTGTAATAATATGTTCAAAAGGATTTGAAAAAGAAAGTTTAAAAACATTAGATGAAGTAATACGAGAAGAAATGCCATCAGCAAGAATAGGAGTATTATCTGGACCAAGCCATGCAGAAGAAGTATCACTTGGAATGACAACAGTATTAGTTGCAGCATCTAAAGATGAAGAAGTAAGAAATAAATTACAAGAAATATTTATGTGTAATGAAATGAGAATTTATACATCAGATGATGTAAAAGGTGTAGAATTAGGTGGAGCACTAAAAAATATCATTGCATTTTGTTCAGGAGTTGCATCTGGAATAGGTCTTGGTGATAATACATTTGCTGCATTAATTACAAGAGGATTAAGCGAAATTGCAAGACTAGGAGTTGAACTAGGCGGAAATAAAGAGACATTTTATGGTTTAAGTGGATTAGGAGATTTAGTTGTAACTTGTTTGAGTGAACATAGTAGAAATAGAAAAGCTGGATTTTTAATTGGTAAAGGAAAAAGTTTAGAAGAAACTCAAAAAGAAGTAGGTATGGTTATTGAAAGTATTGATAATATTGAAGTTGCATATGAACTTTGTAAATTGCATAAAATAGAAATGCCAATTGTAGAAACTGTATATAAAGTAATTTATGAAAATTTAAATCCACAAGATGCAGTTATAGAATTAATGACACGAGATAAGAAAAGCGAATAATTATGAATAATAACATGTCAAAATTCAAATAATAAGCATATATTAATTTATAAAGGAGAGTGCTTAATTGGAATTTTTAGATAAATTAGGAAAAAAAGCAAGTGAAGCTTACAAAATAACAGCTGATAAAACAGGAAAAATAGCAAAGGAAACTAAGATAAAAATAAAGATGAATGAATTAAAATCTGAAGTAAATGAATTATATGTTGAAATCGGAAAAAAAGTATATGAAAAACATGTTAGAGAAGAAAATATTTCTATAAAAAATGATTTAGAAGCTGAATGTACTAAAATAGATGTATTATCAGATGAAATAGAAGAATTATTACAAGAATGTCTTGAATTAAAAGACAAAAAACAGTGTCAAAATTGCTATAAACAAATAGAAAAACAAGATAACTATTGTCCAAATTGTGGACAAAAACAAGATGACGAAGAACCTAAAGAAGTGGAAGTATTAGAAAATTTAAAAAATCATGAAGTAGATGAGAAAAATAAAAACGAAAGGGCTATAGTAGAAGAAGAACTAAAGAATAAAATAAATGTAAATTCAGTTTCAAACAATAGTAGCGAAGAGAATAGAGAATTTAATGATGAAATAGAAGAAATAAAAGATATGAGTAATTTAGAAAAAACAATTTCTATAGAATCAGATATAGATATTGACGAAATAAAGGAAGAAGATGAATAATAGTGAAATTAGTTATACAAAGAGTAAAAAATGCACAAGTAGAGGTAGAAAATAAGATAGTTAGTAGAATTAATCAAGGATTTTTAGTTTTGTTAGGTGTAACACATGAAGATACAACTGATACAGCAGATTATTTAGTAAAAAAACTATGTAATTTAAGAGTTTTTTCAGATGAAAATGATAAGATGAATTTGAATGTAAAAGATGTAAATGGGGAACTTCTAATAGTTTCTCAATTTACATTATATGCTGATTGTTCACAAGGCAATAGACCATCTTTTACAGGTGCTGCAAAACCTGATATGGCAAATGAATTGTATGAATATTTTTGTGACCAATGTGCCAAAAATGGAATAAATGTAAAAAAAGGAATTTTTGGTGCTGATATGAAAGTTAATTTATTAAATGATGGTCCTGTTACAATAGTAATAGAAAAGTAGATTTTTTGCTACTAAAATGTGTTTCAATGTTACAGATGTAAGCATTGAAGCACATTTGTGTAGCAAAAATTAGTAAGGAAAACGTTCATATAAGTATTTAATAATTTGGTCAGCGTTATCATTAGTAACATTAATAAAAACATTTTTATCTAAACAAATCCACATATTAACCAAAAAATCTTCTGAATTATCTGTAAAAATACCAACAATTTCTGCAAGTTCAATAGGATTTTTATATTCTTTTTCCCATTTTAAGCTGTTTTCTATATCAAATTCCGTATTATAAAAACTACTTAAAAATCTATTCAATTCACCTTTTTTATTACTATATAAATTTACAGTTGCAATCATTTTAAATCTCCAATATATTATCTTATATTAGTATAAAAAAAATCAGATAATTTTATACTAGAATAAACTAGCAAAAAAATGCAAATACTAGATAAAATATAAATTGGAGGTTTAAACATTGAAAAAAATTGCATATATAGTTTTAATAGTTATAATTGCTGTATTATCACTTACTATTTATACTAATGCAAGTAAAGATAGTTCCGAAGATGCAGGAGATAAAACAGTTTCTGAAATTAATTTTTTAGAATCAAAATTTGTTGATTTATTTAATAAAATGAATGGTATAGAAACAAGAAATTACAAAATATTTTATGGAGAAATGACAAAAAATACTCAAGGAGAATCAAGTAGTAAAAGTTCTTCTAGTGGAGGTTCTGGAAGTAAAAGTGAAGGACAAGAAGAATCATCAGAGGGAGAAGGACAAGGTTCTAAAGATGAAGAAGGTTCAGAAGATGGTCAAAAAACAGAGCAAAAATTTGAAATGAAAATGAGCGGAGTATTAACAAATACTGATGAAATTGATTGGGAAAATATAAAATTGGAAATAGAAAATTTGTACTCATCAATTCCAACTATTACTATGGATTTATATAAAACTAATGTAAATCAAGAGGATATTTTAGCTTTTAATAAAGAATATGATAATTTGATATTGTTTTCAAAAAATGAAGATAAGGAAAAAACTTTAGCACAATTATCTAAACTTTATGATTATATTCCAAAGTTTATAAATGGAACTTCTACTACAGAAATTGAAAAAAAAGTGACAGAAACAAAATCAAATATATTTAAAGCGTATTCTAAATTAGATACTGATAATTGGAATGCTATTTATAATGATGCTAATAATGCTGTTAGTAGTTATGCACAATTATTGTCGAATACTACTATTGAGCCTAAAAAGCAATATTCTATTAATAGAGTTTATATTCTTTTAAATGAATTGAAAAATTCTGTTTCCTTAAAAGATAAAGAAGTTTTTTTAATTAAATATAAAAATTTACTTGAAGAAATCGATGCACTATAAAGTTTATAATAAGGTAATTGCTTAAAATATTTATATTATTTTTTATTATTTATTTTAAATATCTACTCGCTCTCAAAGGGTTATAATTATATATTTTTTTACTTGCCCCATCCAAAAATTCTAATAAAAAGTTTTAACAAACTTTTCAAGAATTTTTGGACAGTTACCCTGGAACCGTTTTAAAATATATAATTATAACCCTTCTTGCTCTATTGAAGATTTAATTTTAAAAATAAAAAATAATATAAATATTTTAAGAGTTTGCCTTAATTTTATAGACTTTTTTAAATCTATATGTTAAAATTAAAAAAGAGTAAATTGAATAGTCGCTGGTAAATATTCGAAAGAAATTACGAGAGGAAAGTCCGGGCTCCATAGAGCAAAGATGCTAGATAACGTCTAGTGAGGGTAACCTTAAGGAAAGTGCAACAGAAAATAACCGCCACTATAAAGTGGTAAGGATGAAAAGGTGAGGTAAGAGCTTACCGCCATCATGGTGACATAATGGGTCAGTGTAAACCCCATCTGGAGCAACACCTAAGAAAGAAGATTAAGCCTGCTCGGCACCTTCTTGAAATGCGTGGCTTGAGATATATAGCAATATATATCCTAGATAAATGGCTATTTTAAAAGACAGAACCCGGCTTACAGATTTGCTCTTTTTTTGTGCAAAAATATTTACAATCTAAGGAACAAGTGATATTATAAGCAATAAAGGAGAAAAAATATGCAAAAAATAGAATTTTTAGCTACAGATGGAGTAAAACTAACAGGAATAATATATAAAAGCGAAAACAAAACAGAAAACATAATACTATCAATACATGGAATGAGTAGCAATTGTTTAAAAAAAAGAGAAGACATAATTGCAAACTATGCTAACAACAATAACATAGACTATTTCTGTTTTAACAATAGAGGAAGTGAATTAGTAAAATACAACAAAAAAATCATAAATGGAGAAAAACAAGAATTTTTAGGAGGAACTACATACGAGGATGTACTAGAAGGATATGAAGACATAGTAGGAGCAATATTAAAACTAAAAGAACTAGGATATAAAAACATATATTTACAAGGACACAGTTTAGGATGTACAAAAATAGTATACACATATAATGAACTAATAGTGGAAAAAGATGACGTTTTAGAAACAATAAAGGGAATAATATTACTATCATTAATAGATATTCCAAGAACATTATCAATATATTTAGGAAACAAACTAAATCAATATATACAATATGCAGAACAAAAAGAGTCAGAAGGAAAAAAAGACGAATTAATGCCAAAAGAAGCATTTATACATCCTATAAGTATAAAAAGTTTTTTAAGATATGCACGAGACAACGAAGAAATAAACTTTGCAAATTATGGACAAGATAAAAAGCTTGAAAAATTAAACAATATAGAAGTACCATTATTTATGAGATGGGGAAACAACAAAGAGATGATACTACAAAATGTAGATGAATTAATTAATATTGTAAACAATACAATTACTAACAAAAACAAAGATATAAACTATATAGATGGTGCAAACCATAGTTATACAGGAAAAGAAATAGAATTAGCAGAACAAATTATAAAATTTATAAAAAGTAATTAAAAGGAGTAACATATGACATATTTTTCGAAATATTAAATAAGACACAAATCAAAAATCGAAAACTTGAGATAAATAAAGGAGAAATATACAAATGAATAACGAAATAACAAATGCAAGAAAACAAAATATGAAATTATATCCATTTTATCGCTCAATATCCATTGACTTAATATTTTTTTATGCTATTCAATTCTTGTTTTATACACAAATAAAAAACATAACACCATCAGAAGTAGTATTATTACATTCTTTTTATGCTATATTTATGATTTTTTTACAAATACCTGCTAGTATTATAGTAGATAAATTAGGTGCTAGAAAATCTACAATATTATCAAATGTTTTTCAGATAATATATTTAATTTTAGTTCTTAATTGTAATAAATTAGGTTTTCTTATTATATCAGAATTTGTAAGTGCTTTATGTTTTTCTACAAAAGATATATCAGAGGGAGTATTAATTACAAATTCACTTCCAGAGACAAGAAAAAAGGGAGACATTTT
>CARBKU010000052.1:4679-7894 GCA_948946035.1 uncultured Clostridia bacterium | reverse complement strand
AACTTTTCAAAATTATGTTGTCTAAATATTTCATATGTAATTATAGCAACTGAATTAGAAAGATTTAATGATCTTAATGTTGGTAACATTGGTATTCTTATTGTCTTAGTATTTAAATATTTCTCTAAAAGCCACTCTGGTAATCCTTTTGTTTCTTTTCCATACAATACAAATATGTCTTCCATATTTGTATAATCTATATCTGTATATTTAGTCTTTCCTTTAGTTGTAGCAAAAAACATATTATTTTTTTCTGGTGGATACTTTTTTAAAAATTCATCCAATGAATTGTGCTCTTCAATTTCTATTTTATCCCAATAATCTAATCCAGCCCTTTTTAATGATTTCTCATCTATCTTAAAACCTAATGGATGTACTAAATGCAACTTTGAACCTGTTATCGCACAAGTTCTTGCAATATTCCCGTGTATTTTGTGGGATTTCTGGCTCTATCATAACAACATTTATTCTCACTTTTATCACCTTCTTTTCACTTTTATTGCATACTTTTATTTTATTAAAACTAAACTTTTTGGCGTAAATAGGATACAAATTATATCCTATTTATTTAACTTTTGTCTAACATATTCATATAAAATAACTCCTGTAGCAACTGAAGCATTTAAACTTTCTGTCTTACCAAGCATTGGAATTTTAACTTTCTCATCTGCCATATTTTGAATATTTACATCTACTCCATTTGCTTCATTACCAATTATAATAACTTTCTTATTAAAATTAACATCATAAATACTATTATCTGTCTGTAAAGAAGATACCATCACCTTAAACTTATGCTTTCTTATTTCTTTTAAAGTCTTTACTAAATCTTCACATTCAATTATTTTTATCCTAAAAATTGCCCCCATAGTAGATCTAACAACTTTTGGATTATAACAATCAGCTGTACCTTTAGAAACCAAAATCTGCGTAAGACCAATACTATCTACAGTTCTTAAAATAGTTCCTAAATTTCCTGGATCTTGAACATCATCTAAAGTAACAATAATATCTTGACCATAATCAATTTGATTTTCTTGATTATTTTTCCCTATAACTGCTAAAATTCCTTGCGGATTTTGAACCTCAGACAAATAACTAAATAAATTTTCAGTAACATATACACAATCATATTTAGCAATTTCATACATTAAATCTTTAGGAATTAAATCACTCCTTTCGCAATCATCACATAAAACAATCTGTTTTATGTTTGCATTCTCTTGTATAGCTTCTGCAACTAATTTAACCCCTTCTATCATAAACTCATTGCTAATATCACGATATTTTTTATCTTTTAATTTTTTTATATGCTTTATTAATTCATTATCTTTACTTGTTATTTTTAACATAACCTCTCCTTTTTGATATAATGATTTTTTCCTACGTCTCCAAAATCATCTTAAGTTTTTTACAAATTCTGTTACATCATTCAATATTTGTCTTTCATTTGTTGTGCCTATTTCCAATGTTATCATTGGCTTTATTCCTGATGAAAATTTTATTTTGTTTCCATATCTTTTTATTAATTCTGAAATTTCTATTTTTAAGCTATCTTGCACAAATGTAAATACTACAGCTGTTTTTCTACTTGCTATTTTTGTTATATTTATTTGTTTGCTTAAATATTTTATTCTTGCTATGTCTATTAAGTTTTCTAGTTCTTGTGGCATATCCCCAAATCTGTCTATTATTTCATCTATTATATTTTGTATATCTTCTTCATTTCTACATAATGCTATATTTTGATATACTTCTATTTTTTGGTTTGAGTCTAATATGTATTCATCTGGTATATAGCTTGTTACATTTAATTCTATTTGAATGTCTGTTTCTTGCTTTATTTCTATGCCTTTCATTTCTTTTACTACTTCATCTAATAGGTTACAATAAGTGTCATATCCTACTTGTTCTAAATGTCCTGATTGTATTTCTCCGTAAAAGACTTCCTGCTCCACGTATTTCTAGGTCTCTCATTGCTATTTTAAACCCTGACCCAAATTCTGTAAATTCTTTTATTGCTTTTAGTCTTTTGTCAGCAACCTCTGTTAATATTTTGTCCTTTTTATAGGTAATATATGCATATGCTTGTTTATCTGCTCTTCCTACTCTTCCTCTTATTTGATATAGTTGCGCTAATCCCATTCTATCTGCATTTTCTACAATTATTGTGTTGGCATTTGGTATATCAATTCCAGATTCTAAAATAGTAGTACATACTAATACATTAGATTTTCCTTCAATAAATTCTTTCATAATTTCTTCAATTTTGTTTCCTGTCATTTGACCATGTGCATATACAACATTTGCTTCTGGTACTAAATTTGATATTGTATCTGCTTTTTTTTGTATTCCTTCTACATTATTAAATAGATAAAATACCTGTCCGCCTCTTTCTAATTCTTTTGTAATTGCTTCTCTTATTACTTCTATATCATATTCTAGTACATAAGTTTGGACTGGTCTTCTATTATGTGGTGGTTCATATATTACTGACATATCTCGTATTCCAACAATTGACATATGCATTGTCCTTGGTATTGGTGTTGCTGTCATTGTTAATACATCAACATTTGTTTTTAACTGTTTTATTTTTTCTTTGTCTTTTACTCCAAAACGATGCTCTTCGTCAATTATTAATAGTCCTAAATCTTTAAATTCAACATCATTACTTAGGATTCTATGTGTTCCAATTACAATATCAACTTCTCCTAATTTTAATTTTTGTATTACTTCATTTTGATACTTTTTACTTTTAAAACGATTTAAAATTTCTACTTTAATTGGAAATTCTTTCATTCTACTTTTAAATTCTTGATATTGTTGTTCTGCTAAAACTGTTGTTGGTGCTAAATACGCTACTTGTTTTTGATCCATTACTGCTTTAAAAGCTCCTCTTAGTGCAATTTCTGTTTTTCCATATCCAACATCACCACAAAGCAGTCTATCCATAGGTCTTACAGATTCCATATCACTTTTTACTTCTTCTATACATCTTAATTGGTCATCTGTTTCTTGATATGGAAATTTTGATTCAAATTCGTTCTGCCATGGTGTATCTTTACTAAAACTAAAACCTTGCATTTTTTCTCTTTTTGCATATAGTTCAATTAGTTCTTTTGCAACTTCACGTAGATTATTTTTTACTTTTGTTTTTGTATTTTCCCACTCTTTACTTCCTAATTTATTTATTTTTGGTTGAATTTTATCTCCAC
>CARBKU010000052.1:0-4669 GCA_948946035.1 uncultured Clostridia bacterium | reverse complement strand
CTCCACCAATATATTTTCTAATTGTGTCTAAATCGTTTGTAGGTATATACAAAATATCATCATTTTGATATTTTATTTTTATATAATCTTTAATTGTTCCATCTGCTTTAATAGTATTTACACCAATGTAAATACCTATTCCATATTTTTTGTGTACTACATAATCCCCTACTTTTAAATCTGCAAAAACTACTTTTTCTGCATCTTTAAATGCTTCATGACTTACTTTTCGTCTTCTTTTTTCTCCATCTATTAAATCATTTGCTACAATGACTAATTGATTTAATTCATAATTTTCAAAACCTACTGATAATTTTCCAATACTAATGGTAACAATACTTTCTGCTGTTTTTACTATAATAGTTTGATTTAAGTCTTCTTCTATTTTACAAAGGATATCTTTATTGTCTAGTATTTTTTTCATCTTTTTTGCTTTTTCTTTTGAATCAACTAAAATTGTAATTTTCTTTTTTTCTTGTATTGCTTTTTGTATGTCTGAAAATAAATTTTCTATCTCACTTTTATAATAGTTTACTTCCCTATAGTGAAATACATATTTTTCTGCTTCAATTTTCACGTCTGAATCTTGCTTTGCTAAATATATTATTTCTTTTTTTTGTAATAATTGTTCTATATTTTCATATGTTAAAAAGTTTGAAATTGCTTGTGGTACTATTTTTTCTTTTTCTATAAGATTCTTGCTTAAATTTTTGTTATCTATTGCTATATTTGTGGCTCTTTGTTTTATTTTGTTAATTTCGTCTAGAAGAATACAATAATTATTATCTAAGTATTCTAAAATAGTTTCTTGTTTTTCGTAAAAGCAATCAAAGTATTTGTCTATTTTACTAATATAGTTTCCTGCTTTTATTTCTTCTATGTCTTGTTCTGATATTTCTTTATTTATTGTATTTGCATTTATTTTTTCACAAATTTTTTCTATACTATTTTCTAAAATATATTCATGTGCTGGATAAATTGTTGCTCTTTCTAAAGTTTTAATAGATCTTTGACTTGTAATATTAAAATTTCTAATAGAGTCTATTTCGTCTCCCCAAAATTCTATACGAATTCCTGTGTCTTCATTTATGGAAATATCTAATATTCCTCCTCTTATACTGAATTGCCCTCTACCTTCTATTAGTTCACATCTTGAATATCCTAAATTTACTAGCTTTTTTTTGATATTTTCTAGTGAATGTGTTTCTCCTATTTTAAATTTTAATTCGTTTTTATATAAATTCTCTTTGCATGGTAATTTTTGCATTGCAGCTTCTATTGTTGTTACTATAATTAAGTTTTTCTTAGAAATAATTTCGTTTAACGCTTCTATTCTTTGATATGGTAAGTCTTTACTTTCTGCAATGTAGTCATATGTTACTATTTCTTTTTTTGAAAATAATACTACTTTGTCTGTAAAGTATTTGATGTCTTCATATAGTTTTTTTGCTTGTATTTCATTGTATGTAAGAATACATATGGGTTGTTTTCCAAATTCGTGTATGGCATCTGCTATTTGTATTGATCCAACGTCAGTTAAGCCCAATATTGCTACTGGACTTTGTTTGTTTTCTATTGTTTTTTGTAAATCAATAAATTTTTTTAATTTTCCTAATTCTCCAATGATGGTATTCATGTCTTCTCTCCTAAAAAGTCTTTTTTATTTTTATATTATACTACGTTTTAATTAAAATTAAAAGTTTTTTTATTTAAGTTTCGTTTTTTCTCCGAAGTTAAATTCCCATTATTTTACATTAATGTATTTGACTTTTTATGTAGATTATAATATAATTTAATATATAGATACTTGTAGGTTTTTATCAACGCCCACTAAGGGCAAGGAGGCAGCATTATGAAAAAAAGGAAAATAGTTCTACCTTTGGAAGTAAAGAAAGCGGCAATTCAATTTCTTTTCCCTAATATTAATGAATCAGATTTTAATAGATTGTCTAAGTTCATTGATATAGAGGTCAATAAATTTGGTTATTGCAATTTGTTTAAATTCAATAACGAATTCATGGATTTGTTGGATGAACTACAAATACAAAAATATCAGCCTAAATTGGTAAAAATAGTTGGTGGTATGGTATTTGCCGCTGAAAATTATACTGAAACAGCAAAAAAAATTTTTCCTCAGTAAAAACAGAAAAGCGAAGATTGTTCTATCCTTCGCTTTTTGCGTTACATTTTAACAACTAACTTATTAAACTTAGAATGAATATATGTTTCAAGTTTATCCATAAATATCTGAGGCTTAATCTCCTCTTTTGCAACCATATCTAATCCCTTCTCCCAGCTTGCAGTCAATTTAGGATTTAACATATCAGGCATAGACTGGTAAACAATATCAAAAATAATCTCACCTTTATTTGTAGGAGTAATAATTTGAGTTTTAGAATTTATTTGAATATACTTTATCTTTTCTAACTTCTTTATAATTTCAGCTCTTGTTGCACTTGTTCCAATTCCAGCACCTTTTATCTGTTCTCTTAATTCCTCTTCTTCTATAAGTTTTCCAGCATTCTCCATTGCTAATATAATAGAACCAGAATTATATCTAGTTGGTGGAGAAGTTTCTGCTTCCTTTATTTCAAAATTATAAATTTCTAAGTCTTGACCTTTTTTTAAACTTTTTAATATTTCTAAGTCTGTTTGCTTTTCGTCTTTTTCTTTATTTTCATCTTCGTTATCCACATTTTGCACATCATTTGTGGACATTTTATCTTTTTGTTTTTCTACTGGTTTTAGTATTTCTAAAAATCCTTGTTCTAAGCAAACCTTTCCACTTGTAGAAAAAGTTTCAATATTTTTATTTTCACCTTCTCCATGTTCTACTTCTATTGTTACCTGAATTTTTTGATATTGAGCTGGTGGATAAAAAATTGCTAAAAATCTTTTTACAATTACTTTATACACTTGTTTTTGTAATTCATTTAACCCATTGTAATTTTCAAATCCTTGTCCTGTTGGAATAATGGCATAATGGTCTGTAATTTTGCTATCATTAACATATTTTGTTTTTACTAAGTTAGTAGAATATTTTTCATCTACCATTTTTTTTATATATCCTTGAACTTCTTCATCTTTAAATCCTTTTGCTAGTCCATTCAAATTCTTTTTTATTTCTTTTGCAACAGCAGTAGAAAGTACTCTTGCATCTGTTCTTGGATATGTAACTAATTTTTTTTCATATAAATTTTGAATAATTTCTAATGTTTCATCTGGCTTTATTTTAAATATTTTTGTACATTGATTTTGAATTTCTGCCAAATTAAATAATAATGGAGCATTTTCTTTTTGTTTTGATTTCTTTAATTCTGTAATAATTCCTTTTTTTTCAGCTAACATGCTAATAAATTGTTTTGCATCTTCTTCTTTTTTAAATCCTGATTCATTATAAAGTTTTGTAGATTCAAACCATTTTGACTTTTCTGTTACTTTCCATTCTGCATTAAATGATGATTTTTCGTCTCCAAATTCTCCTAAAATTTTATAATATTTTGTTTTAACAAAATTTCGTATTTCTCTTTCTCTAGAAACAATCATTCCTAAAACACATGTCATAACACGTCCTACTGAAATAGATGCTCTTTCTTCATTTATTTTACTAGCTAAATTTCTACCATATATAATTGATAATAATCTAGAAAAATTAATTCCAATTAAGTAATCTTCTTTTGCTCTTAAATATGCACTATCTGACAAACTATCATATGCTGATAAATCTTTTGCTTCTTTTATTCCTCTCAATATTTCTTCTTCTGTTTGTGAATCTATCCAAACCCTTTTCATTTTTGCATTTGGATTTGGCTTTGCCATCATAAAAACTAAGCGTTGTATATATTCTCCTTCTCTTCCAGAGTCTCCAGCATTATATATTTCTTCAATATCTTCTCTTTGCATTAAACTTTGTACAATGTTAAATTGATTTTGTACATTTGGAATAATTTCATATTTCCATTCTTCTGGAATAAATGGTAATGTATCTAGTCTCCAAAATTTCAATTTTTCATCATACTTATCTGGATAACTCATTGTTACTAAATGACCTACACACCAAGTAATTATCCAATCATTTGACTCTAAATATCCATTTTTTCTGTTTGTTGTTATCTTTAAAGCTTTTGCAAACTCCATAGCCACTGATGGTTTCTCTGTTATTAATAATTTTTTGCCCATTTTATTTTTCATTCCTTTATTGAGAATCTAAAATAATTGTTGTTTAAAATGACAATTATTTTTAACTAACCTCTTAATTTTTCTTCTAAAAATTTATTTGCTATTTGTCTTATCTCTTCTATTTTTTCTTTTGTTTCGCTATTTTTAAAATCAAATCTATCTATTATTTTATTAATATAATTTTCATTTTTTAATATAACAAAAGTAGATTTAAAATTAACATCAAATATAAATGCTATTATCCTAATTACACTATCTATATTTAAATTATCCTCTTTAGTCCTTTTTATTGTTTTACAATTTTTAAATTTATTAAATATTGAATCGCTTACAATTTCTGTTTCAATTTCCTTTTGATTATCTTTCCAAAACATACAAGTTGCTTCAAACAAAATATCTATCTTATCAGCATCTCTTATCATTTTTGAAAATAAACTTTCTTCATCTGTTAAATTTTCCAAATCCTCTTCCTCCAGATAATTCCGTTTAT
>CARBKU010000051.1 GCA_948946035.1 uncultured Clostridia bacterium | reverse complement strand
TTTTTTGCCTTATATCCGTAATATTACAGTTTATGCTTATCTTATAAAAATTATTATAATTGCAATTATGCCACTTGAGATGAAGAATTTTAACATTTTTTTAATATCAAATACAGAGAATTTTGGCAATAATTTATATAATCTACTCGCGCTATTTAAAATATAATAATATTGCCAAAATCCTCTGTATTTGATGTCAAAAAAATGTTAAAATTCTCTATTTCCAATAGCACAAATTAAATATTTTTTCATATCTTAATAATATATATTTACATACTTTAATATTATATAGAGAGGTGATTTAAATGAATGATAATAATCTTAACTTAGATGAAAATACAATGAATAACATTAAAAATATGGTGGATAGTGGAAATCTTTCAGAAGCTTTATCCCAAATTTCACCTGATATGATACAAAAATTCTCTAGCTTATTAAATAACAACAATAATCCTAATAATAACACGAACAGTTCTAGTTCACAAAATTATTCAACTGCTTCTAATACTAATAATTCAACAAACAATACTAATAATAACTCTTCTGGATTTGATTTCAACAATATTGATGCAGCTACCATTATGAAAATAACTTCTGCATTTGGGAAAATGAATAACAAAAATGATCCTAGAGCAAATTTATTATACTCATTAAAACCATATTTAAGAGATGGAAAAAAAGAAAAATTAGACCAATATGTCAATTTACTAAATGTTAGTAAAATAGCTGACATATTAAAAGAAGATAAAAAGGAGAATAATACTAATGGCTAGATTTCCTTATTACGGATTTCCTTTTCAGTATCCATATTACAAATATTATAATCAAAACAAACATATAAATTATAACAATAATTATACAAACTCTCCTAATAGTAAATTAAATGAAACAAGCCCCACAGCAACTAATGCTATTAAAAAGGAAAATACAGAAGAGAAATCCTCTTCTGTAAAATCTAACCGTTCTTATTCTATACCCAATTTGCCATTTTCATTTAATTTTAATGGTCTATCAAATACAAATAATTCTATTATTAATATTTTAGGCCTTGAACTTTATTTGGATGATATTATTATTCTATGTATACTTTTTATATTATATAAAGAAGAAATTAAAGATGAAATGCTTTTTATTGCACTAATTCTTTTGCTTTTAACTTAATTATTTAATTACAACATTATTCAATTACAATTTCATCTTTTATTACACTCATGTATGAGCGTTTATGTGCTGGCTCTATATTTCTATCTATTTCTTTGACAATATCAGCTATTCTTATTTGAACTGTATCGACCATATTTGCAGCAATAATTGCTTGCTTATTTCCCTTAGCACCTGCATGAGCTAGACCTCTTAATGCCCCTATAATTGCAATATTTTCAGATGCTATTACTTCTGCGCCCGAATTTACATCTCCAATTATTACAAGACTTCCTTCTGATTCTATTTTTTGTCCTGAACGTAAAGATCCCCTATAAAATTTAGTTTCAGATGCAGATATTTTCTTATCAAATGCCTTTTTTATGCTATGCAACCCCATAGTCCTTGGCGTATCAAAATCTATATCTACATCAATACTTTCTTTAATCAAATTCTGAATTTCATCCATCTCTTCACTTTTTAATATCTTTCCTGTTACGCTAATAGGAGTCTTTTCTTCATTATAAAATTTCTTTAGTTCTGGTAGTTTCTTTTTTAACTCTTCAATTATCTCATTTTGTTTAAAATCATCATTCAATTTAATTAACATTTTATCTTTTTTTAAATTTATAATTACTGAACTATTCACTTTTTTTCCTTTCTACATTTAATATATTGTTAATATTTATTCATAATCATATTTGTATAATTTTTTGAAAGTTTATTGTTCAAGCTAATTTTCGAAGAAATACTAAATAATTTTTATTTATTGTAGTATTTCTATATATGGTGTTGCATTCATATTTTCTTCTATATTTTGAATATTCATTCCAAAATACTCTGCCATAATATCTCTTACAACCTCAGCCGTATAATTACCATGTCCACCATTTTCAACCATAACCACAATAGCAATTTCAGGATTCTCAAATGGTGCAAATCCAACAAACCACGCATGTACTTTATTATTAGGAGCTTCAGCGGAACCTGTTTTTCCTCCTACACTTATATCAAAATCTTTAAATCTTACATATGCAGTTCCACTTGTATCACTAGTAACTGACTTCATTCCTTGCAATACTGCATTTAAATACTCTTGATTTAATTGCAACTCTTGTGCATCTTCTTCTTGTAGTCCTAGCTTTTTATTTATAAACTGATTTATTTCGTCTCTTGAAACTTCGGAACCATCTGCGTTTCTTATTGTTTTTACAATACTAACATCTATTTTATGCCCTCCATTTGCAAGCATACTTATGTATCTTGCCATTTGTATAGGGCTAAATTCATTATCACCTTGACCAATTGAAGCATTTAGTGTATTTCCTGGATTCCAATTTGGATCATCTGGATGCATTTTTTGCTTTGATTCTCTATTTGCTAATACTCCCAATGTTTCCCCCTGCAATTCTATACCTGTTTTTGTTCCTAATCCAAAATATCTTGCAAATTCTGCTAATTTATCAATTCCCATTCTATCTCCTGATTCATAAAAGAAATAGTTACAAGATTTTTCTATTGCTTCTGACACATTTAAATATCCATGTCCTCTATGATAATCTGTATAAGACCAACAATTCATTGATATACCATATTTTTTATATACACCTGTATCATTAATTGTAGATTTTAAATCAATAACTCCTGATTCTAATCCAGCTATTGCTGTTACCATTTTGAATGTTGAACCTGGTGAATATGAATTTTGTATTGCCTTGTCAACTAGTGGCTTGGCTTGATTATTCATATAATTATTCCATGACTCATTACTTATTCCTCCAACAAAATCTTCTGGATTATAGTCTGGATAACTTGCCATAGCTAAAACTTCACCTGTATTTACATTCATAACCACACATGCTCCTGCATTTGCATTATATGCTTTTCCAAATCCTCCTGATACAATTTTATGAATGTTTGAAGCTAGTGCTGTTTCCGCAATATGCTGTAAATTAGCATCTATTGTTAATACAATATCTGAACCAGCTATAGCTTCTTTTGAAATATATTCTGCTGTAGTTGTTCCGTCTACTGTCATATCAATTTGTTTTGTACCATTTTTCCCTTTTAGGTATTCTTCAAAAACATATTCTATACCTGTTTTTCCAATAATATCAGTACTACTATATGTATTTTTTCGCTTTTCATATTCTTCACTACTTATTTTTCCAGCATATCCTAAAATATGTGATGCTAAATTTCCTGATGTATATGTTCTAACAGGTTGTACTACTATATTTATTCCTGAAAATTTATCCGCACTTTCACTAAATTCTGCAACTGCTTCTCTTGGTACATTTTCTGCAATTTCAACTGCCTTTGTACTACTATATCCTTTTTTAGCTACTTCATATCTTATTGCCATAATTTTTCTTACTTCATGTATATCTGTATTTTGTATTTTATATTTATCTTTGAATTTGTAAAAAGCTTCTTCAGCATTTATATCTTCTGATAAACTATATGCCTTTTTCCATGCAATTAAATTTTCACCTGATATTTTAAATTCAAATGGCTCAACATTAATTGGAAATGAATCTATATATGAAATTTCATATTTTTCTAAAACATTTATCATATTTAATATTGATTCATTTAAAATATCTGTTTCTACTTTACTTTTGTACATTTCTAATACAAATTCCATTTTCGAATCTACAAGTATTGTTCCTGTTTTGTCTATTATAGCACCTCTTGATGCTTCAACTACACTTTCTCTAGTCAGTCTAGTGTTTGATTGTTCTCTATATTCTGCACCATGAACTATTTGAAGACTAAATAATCTAGCAATTAAGATAATACCAACTATATAGACTAACATAGTTAGAATATTAAATCTTAAATTAATACTAATTTTTTTCATCTCTTTTGCCAAATTATCACCTTCTTCAATTTAATTTTTATTATTCAAACTAAAAATACCTTGTTAATATTTTGTTACCCTTATATTCATTTTCTATATAATATCCAAATTTTTGAATTAATGGATATATTATAATTGTTAAAAGTATATTAAATAAAACCTCTAAAGCAATTATTTTTATAAAATTTACTAATTCTACACCTGATAAAGCAAATAAAAAGCTTAAAATGTATTTTAAAACTTCGAAAATAAGAGTAGTTCCTAATACCATAAGCATTATTGTCATTCTACTATCTTTTGAAAAATTTTTGTCAAATGTACCTGATATAAATCCTATAATTCCTAGACATAATGCATAAATTCCTGTTCTAGTTCCTATAACAAAGTCTAGTATTAATCCTAAACTAACACCATATATTATTCCCATTGTTCTACTAGCAAAAAGACCAACAAATAATACATATATCACAAATATATTTGGCATTACTCCTGCAATATTGAACCAATTAAAAAAATTAGATTGTAAAAAGTACACTATAAATGCAATCACAACTAGTATTATATTAATTACAACTTTTTTCAATTGATTTCCTCCTTTTTATTGATTTGTAACAACTAAAACTGAATTTAATTTGTCAAAATCAACTGCTGTTTCTACTACTGCATATCTATCTGTAATATTTTGAGTATTTGTAACTCTCTTTACTGTACCAATATGAATTCCTTTAGGATAAATTCCTCCTAGTCCTGATGTCTCTATACTATCTCCTTGTATAATATTTGCTTCTGTTGGAATATACATTGCTTTTAATGTTGATGCTTCATCTAATGTACCTTTACATACTATTGATTCTTTTGTTGTGCTCATCATACAACTTACTGAACTTGCAGTATCTATTATAGTTTGTACCTTAGCTGTTGAATCAGTTACAGATATAACATGTCCTACTAGTCCTTCATCACCTATAACTGTCATGTTTTTTTCTACACCATCTTTTTTTCCTATGTTAATGACTATAGTTTTTGAATAATTACTAATATCTTTATTTATAATGTATCCTGGAATTGTTTTGTATTCTCCATATTTTTCTGTTAAATTTAGATATTCCTTTAATGTTTCATTTTGAGTTTTTATATTTTCCAATTCTCTTAATGATTGTTCTAATTGACTATTTTTTTCTTTCAAGCCTTTGTTTTCTTCTTGTAGGTTATTAATGTCTGCAAAAAATGTACTATTTCCACCTATTTTATTTTTTAAATAGGTTAATCCATTTTGTATTGGCATAACTAGATTACTTGCTGCATTTTCTAAAAAAGATGATCCTATTTCACCATTTGAAAATATTACAATTAATATTAAAATTATAATTGTTATAATAATTCCTATTATCCCACTCTTTTTATCTTTATACATTTTTTACTCCCATGTTTTATTTTCTTTTTCTTGCATTTACTAATACTGTTCTTAATCTTTCTAAATCTTCTAAAGTTTTTCCAGTACCTCTAACAACACAGTCTAAAGGCTCTTCAGCAATATAAACAGGCATTCCTGTTTCAGCACTTAATAATTTATCAAGGTTTTGAATTAATGCTCCACCACCTGCTAAAACTATACCTTTTTCCATGATATCTGATGCAAGTTCTGGTGGCGTTTTTTCTAGTGTAATTTTGACAATGTCAACAATTTTTCTAATTGATTCTCTCATGGCTTCTTCTATTTGTGTTGATGTTATTTCTATATTTCTTGGTAAACCATCTGTTAGGTCTCTTCCTCTAACTTCCATTGTCATTTCTGTCATAAGTGGCATTGCACACCCAATTTCTTTTTTTATTTGTTCTGCTGTTGTTTCTCCAATTGCTATATTTAATTCCTTTTTTATATAATTAATTATATCTTCATCAAGTTCATCACCTGCAACTCTTAATGAATGGCTTACAACAATTCCTCCTAAAGATATTACTGCTACTTCTGTTGTTCCCCCTCCTATGTCAACAATAATATTTCCGCTTGGTTCTCCTACATCTAATGTTGCGCCTATTGCTGCTGCCATAGGTTCTTCTATTAAATATACTTCTCTTGCTCCTGCTTGAATTATAGATTCTTCTACTGCTCTTTCTTCTACTTCTGTAATTCCTGATGGTACTCCTACTACTACTCTTGGTCTTCCTACATTATATTTTTTTGCAACTTTTTGTATTAAGTTTTTTAGCATTAATTGTGTTGCAGTAAAGTCTGCAATTACTCCATCTTTCATAGGCCTTACAGCTTTAATTTGTTCTGGAGTTCTTCCGTAACATTTCTTTCGCTTCATTTCCTGTTGCTACAATATTTCCTGTTTTCCTGTCTATTGCGACAACAGAAGGCTCTTTTAATATAATTCCATTTCCTTTTAAGGTCACTAAAATATTCGCAGTTCCTAAATCTATACCTATTTCTTTTGGACCAAATTTAAAAAGTTTCATAATTAATTTCCTTTCCAGTAAATATTATAATTTATTTGATGCTATTTCAGAAAATATGCTTGTATAATTCATATCTCCAATTACTAGATGATCTAATAATTCAATATCAAACATAGATGCACTTTCGTATAAATTATTTGTAAATTCAATATCTTGTTTGCTTGGTGTTGAATCTCCGCTTGGATGATTGTGAACCAATATAATTTTTGGAGCTTTCATTACAATAGGCTCTATTAAAACATCCTTTATTGATAAATTTGCAAAATTACTTCCACCAAAAGCAATATCTTTCATTTTTAAAATTTGATTTTTATTATTTAAAACTACTATTTTTGCTATTTCTCTTTTTTGATACCTTAATTCGTTCATTAGAATTTTTGCTAAATCATATGGTTCTTTTACATATATTTTTCTATAATTAGATGGTTTGGACATTCTTAAACTTAATTCACACACTGCTTTTAATTGTATTGCTTTAACTTTTCCAATTCCCTTTATTTGCATTAGTTCTTCTAAAGATAAATTGTGTAGGTAGTTTAAATTATCATCTTTTGTAGTATTTAATTTAAGTAATTTTTGTGCTATTTCTACTGATGTTTCTTTTTTTGTTCCTGTTTTTATTATTATAGCCAATAATTCCGCATTTGATAATGCTTTTTCTCCATATAATTCTAATTTTTCATATGGCCTTTCTAATTCTGGTAATTCTTTTATTGTTATTGACAAAATATCATTCCTTCCTTTAATATTTTGCCCCTATTTATTCTATATTTTTTTATATATAAATATTGCTAGAACCATACCAATAATACTTGATACACTTATTTTAAACATCATTGCAAACGTTATTTTTAATACACTAAAATCTAATGTTATCGGTGTCTCTAATCCAAATTTCTGATTATATGATAGCCACCAAAGCCAGTCTATTCTTGATGCAAATTCTCCTAATAGTCCCCCTACTACTAAACCAGATAATATAAAAACTAACAGTATCCATATATTTTTTTCTCTAGTTGCCATTTTACTCCTCCTAATACATTGTTTTTCTACAGCTATTTCCTTTTACTTTATGTTGGTATTATATATTGAAACCATTTTTTTTTCAAGTATAAATATAACATTTTTATATAATTGTAATGATTTTACCAAAAATTATATGTTTCAAAATTAAGATATTAGTAGTATAATATAATTAACAGATATCATAAGGAGGATTCATTTAAATGAAAATTGAAAAACTTACAGAAAATAAAATTCGAGTTATTTTAAATATAGAAGATCTTGATAAAACTGATATCAACTTAAATTCTATATTAGATAAGACAGCATTAAATCAAAACTTTTTTTTAGAAATATTAGATAAAGCTGAAAAAAATTATGACTTTCACACTGATGGTTGTAAATTACTAATTGAACTTTTTTCTTCTATTGATGGGGTATTTGTTTTCACAATTACAAAATATGAGACTGAGACTTCCATTAATAAAAAATCT
>CARBKU010000050.1 GCA_948946035.1 uncultured Clostridia bacterium | reverse complement strand
AAAAGAAAATGCTATGCAAGATGATAGTAAAGAGATAGAAAACATTGTTAAAGAATTTTTAAAACTAGAAAAGCCGACACCTGAAATAATGAAGGTAATTATTAATAAAATAGAAATACACCAAGATAAGCAGGTAGATATCATTTTTAATTTTAAGAGATTAAATGATATTAATATCAAAAATGCACAAAACGACTAATCTAATATTGGATATTAGATTAGTCGAAACAAAAAAATCAAAACTGTCTATTTTGACATCAACCAGAAGCAATTAGTATGTCAGATAGAGTTTTGGTACTAAGTAAAAGACCAGGAACAATTAAAGATATACACAAAATTGATTTTGGAATAGAAAACAGAACACCATTAAATTGTAGAGAAAGCCCTAAATTTAGTGAATATTTTAATACTTTATGGAAGGAGCTGAAAATAGATGATTAAAGGAATAATGTCAAAAGAAAGAAAACAATATTTAAAAACAAAAAGAAAAAACAAATATCTAGTACTTTTAACTCAAATACTTATATTAGTTATATTCTTAGGATTATGGGAATATTTAGCAACAAAAAATATAATAGATAGCTTTATAACAAGTAAGCCATCAAGAATTATAGCTACTTTAATGAATTTAGGTTCTAATGATTTAACAAAGCATATTACTGTAACAGTTTATGAAACACTAGTGGGATTTCTACTTGGAGCATTAATGGGTATGGTAATTGCGATAATGTTGTGGTGGTCAAATTTTTTAGCAAAAGTTGCTGATCCATATTTAGTAGTTTTAAATAGTTTACCAAAGGTAGCTTTACGGACCAATCATTATTATATGGGTTGGTTCAGGTACACCTGCTATTATAACTATGGGGATATTAATATCTTTAATAGTTACAATTTTGGAAAACTTAAATGGATTTTTAAAAACAGATAAAGAATTAGTAAAAATGGCAAGAACTTTTAAAGCAACAAAGTTTCAAATATTAACCAAAATTGTTTTACCAGCTAATATCTCAACATTTATAAATTCTTTAAAAGTAAATATTGGACTTTCTTTAGTTGGAATTATATCAGGTGAATTCTTAGTTTCAAAAGCAGGATTAGGATATTTAATTGTGTATGGAGGTCAAGTGTTTAAACTAGATTTGGTAATGGCAAGTGTAATTATTCTTGGAATTGTGGCTGGAATTATGTATGGTGCGATTTTATTACTTGAAAAATTTATCCTTAAATCTAAAAAATTTAAATAGGAGGTACAAAATTGAAAAGTAAATTCAAATTGGCTATTCTAGTAATTATAGTTTTAGTAGTCATAATAATAGGAGGAATTGTTTCAAATACAAGAAAATCTTCTAAATCAGAAGAAACGAAATTAATTAAAGTAAATGAAGTTACACGTTCTGTATTCTATGCTCCACAATATGTGGCAATTAATAACGGTTATTTTAAGGAAAATGGGTTGGAAATAGAATTGACAACTGGTCAAGGAGCAGATGCAGTTATGACAGCAGTACTTAGTAATCAATGTGATATAGGATTTGCAGGACCAGAAGCATCAATATATGTATATAATGAAGGAAAAGAGGACTACTGTAAAGTATTTGCGCAAATGACAAAAAAGGATGGCTCATTTTTAGTTGCAAGAAATGATACAGAAGAATTTAGTTGGCAAGATTTAAAAGGAAAAACAGTAATTCCAGGGAGAAAAGGCGGAGTTCCATATATGACATTAGAGTACGTATTAAAGAAAAATGGAATTAATCCACAAACAGATTTAGTATTAGATGATAGTATTAAATTTGACTTAATGGCAGGTGCATTTGCAAGTGGAAATGCAGATTATGTTACATTATTTGAGCCAACAGCATCATTAACAGAACAAGAAAAAAAGGGGTATATAGTTACATCAGTTGGTGAAGCAGCAGGAGAAATACCATATACTGCATATTTTGCAAAAAAGAGTTATATTTCAGAAAATGAAAGTACAATTCAAGGATTTACAAATGCAGTATACAAAGGGCAACAATGGATTAAAAATCATACAAGCAAAGAAATAGCAGAAGTAATACAGAGCTTTTTCCCAGGAACAGAAGTAGCATTAATAGAAGCAGCAATTCAAAGTTATAAAGATATTGATGCTTGGAATGATGTTCCAGTACTAAAAGAAGAAGCATTTAATAGATTACAAGAAGTTATGATAATGGCAGGAGAACTAAAAAATAAAGCACCATATGATAAAATTGTAAATAATACTTATGCAAATAAAGTAAAATAATTGCAAAATTCTATCTGTAAAATTTTATTGATAAGACAAAAAAATCTATTGACAAGTGAAATATATAGTGTTATATTTACTTATAAAGGAGAGTGATCAGATGGAAAAAGAAATAGATTATTCACTAATAGGAGAAAGAATTAGAGAGGCAAGAAAGAAAAAGGGGTGGTCACAAGAGAAATTATCAGAAGAAATTGATATAGCAACAGCTTTCTTAAGTAGAGTAGAAAGGGGTCATTCTCAAATAAATTTAAAAAGATTAGCACAAATTTCTAATGCATTGGATGTTCCAATGGAAACTTTAATAACAGGTGTTGATACATCTTCAGATAAATATTTAGACAAAGAATTATATGAAATTCTAATTAATTGTACACCTGAAAAACAAAAGCTTATTTATAATATTGCAAAGATAGTAGCTGAATCAAATTCAAATAATTTTAATTTAAAAATAGACACTAAAATATAATAGTGTCTATTTTTTATCTGTCACTAGATAATACTTTTACTAATATTATTCTATTAAAATTCTGATATATAAATATTTCTTTGTATCTCGGTTCATTACATACATAAAAAAATTCTAATGAAATATGTGGAGCCTCTTTCACTTAGTCCTCGCTACGCTCGACGTGAACATTACTCCATATATTTCAAAGAATTTTTAAATGTATTTCAATCACATTCGATACTGCATAAATATTTATATATCAGTATTTTCAAGATATTAAACCCCCAAAAGCATTATCTAGTAACTTTTATCTTATTAAAGATTACAAATACCTTGTGAATTACCAAAAGTTATAGTATAATACAAACATTAAAAAATGAAAATTAGTAATTAATAAAAGAATAGGAGAGAAAAAAAATGGATTATAAAGATTTAGCAGAATTAATATTTCCAGAAGTAAAGGATATATCTTATTACGAAGAAAAATATCCTAGAAGAGAATTAAAAGAAGGAGCAATAGTAACAAGATATGCTCCAAGTCCAACAGGAGTTATGCATATTGGTGGTTTATATCAAGCACTAATATCAAAAAAAGTTGCCTTACAAACACAAGGAGTATATTTTTTAAGAATAGAAGATACAGACCAAAAAAGGGAAATAGAAAATGGAACAATGGAAATAATAAAATCATTAAAAAGTTTTAATATAGAATCAGACGAAGGAATGACATCAGAAACAGAAAGTAAAGGAAATTATGGTCCATACAAGCAATCAGAAAGAAAAGAAATCTATCAAGCATATGCAAAACATCTAATATCACAAGGAAAAGCATATCCATGTTTTTGTAGAGCAGAAGATGTAGAGCAAATAAGAGAAAAACAAGAAAATGCCAAAATCAGGCCAGGATACTATGGTGTATGGGCAAAATGTAGAAACAATACAGTAGAAGAAATGGCACAAAAAATAAAAAATGGTGAAAATTACATCATAAGATTTAAATCACCTGGAAGAGAAGACAAAAAAATAAAGCATAAAGATGTAATAAAAGGAAATGTAGAATTTCCAGAAAATGATCAAGATATTGTTATAATAAAAGCAGATGGACTACCAACATATCATTTTGCTCATTGTATAGATGATCATCTAATGGGAACAACACATGTAATAAGAGGAGACGAATGGTTATCATCAGTGCCATTACACTTACAATTATTTTACGAACTAGGATTTAAAGCACCAAAATATGCTCATATAGCGCCAATAATGAAAAATGATAATGGAAACAAAAGAAAATTAAGTAAAAGAAAGGATCCAGAAGCAGCAGTAAGTTATTATGAAAAAGAAGGAATACCAGCTGATGCAGTAGAAGAATACTTATTAAACATAGCAAATTCTACATTTGAAAATTGGAGAAGAGCAAACAAAGACAAAGACATATCAGAATTTGAACTTCAACTAAATAAAATGAGTGTTAGTGGGGCATTATTTGACATGGTAAAACTATTAGATGTAGGAAAAACTGTAATATCAAAATATACAGCTGAAGAAGTTTATAATAAATCTTTAGAATGGGCAAAAAAATATGATAAAGAATTAGAAGAAATGCTACAAGACAAGGAATACTCTTTAAAAATATTTAGCATAGAAAGAGGAAATGCTAAGCCAAGAAAAGATATAGCAAAATGGTCAGACGTAAAAGATTCTATTATATATATGTATAACAAAAAATATGAAGGAAAAGAAGTTACACATGAAAATCAAGTTATAAATAACAAAGAAGAAATAGAAAAAATATTAAAACTATATATAGAAAAATACTACAATGAATCTGACGATAAACAAACATGGTTTGATAAAATAAAAGAACTAGCGGGAGAATTAGGATATGCAAAAGAAGTAAAAGAATTTAAAGCAAATCCAGACAAATATAAAGCACATGTTGGTGATGTAAGTACAGTTTTAAGAGTTGCACTAACAGGAAGAACAAATACACCAGACTTATATGAAATTATGAAAGTCTTAGGAAAGGAAACAATAAGGGACAGGTTTAGTTTGTTTCATAAATAGAGTAGAAAAATGTCGAAAATAATATTCTACAAAAAGTATTATAAAAAATGATACAAATAATGTATGTTCCTAAAAAAGATGCTATGGAATATAATATAGGAGATATTGTAAGAACTAAAAAACAACATCCATGTGGCAGTAAATTATGGAAAGTTACAAGAGTTGGTGTTGATTTTAAGCTAGAATGCCAAGGATGTGGTCATGTTGTAATGATGCCAAGAGAAAAGGCTTTAAAGGCAATTACAAAGAAAATAGAAGAAGGAAAAGCATAATATTTAATGCTTTCCTTTTTTTGAAGATTTATGGAACAAAATGACAAAAAACGACATATTATATAGTATAGTATCAAATAGGGTACTACATTGGAGGTGACTTTTATGGAGCCACAAGAACAAATTTATTGCTATGAAAATAAAAAATGTTGCAAAAAAAGAAATTGTTTAGGAATAGTAGCAACTATATTATTAGTATCATTTGCAGTTGTAATTGGTATAATTATAGGAGCTGCAATTAGTGTAGCTATTTTAGCTGCATTACCAGCAGTAATTGTTTTAGCAATTGTATTAGGTTTATTATTCATTTTAAATTTAATATTAATGTGTTGCAAAAAAGAAAAAAAATGTTGCTAAAAATATAAGTAAGAATGACGAGACTTTTGGTCTTGTCATTTTTGTAGTTACAATTTATAGTCTTGCAAAATTTACAAAACTCTCTGTCCTCTACAATGCCATTAAGTTAAGGATAAGTATATAAGTTTAGTTTCTTTAAGACTAAAATATATAATCGCTAAAATTGATATATTATAATAAAATTATTTTTTTGAATGTGACTGAAATAAGTTTAGAAATTTTTAATTGCTTTTATGGAAAGAGTTCACGCTTGACGTGGAAGGGTGCCATAAAAGCAATTTAGAATTTCTTGACTTATGTAGGGAACTGAACAAAAAATAATTTTATTATAATATATCAATTTAAATAAATTATTTTACTAGTCTAAAAGAAACTAAACTTATATACTTATCCTTAACTTAATGGCATTGTATAAGACAGAGAGTTTTGTAAATTTTGTTAAACTATGAATTGTGATGACTATAGCAAGTTCTAACAAAAATAAAATAAAACTATTGAATAATTTAGTAATTAAATCTATAATAAATAAGTACAATTAATATAAACAAATAAAAAATAGGAGTGGTTAAATGGTAAAGGAGATACCTAGCGAAAAGGCACAAAAAAAAGAGACATTTATACAAGGGGTTATAACTTTAATATTTTCACAAATAGCAATAAAATTATTAGGACTAGTATATACACTTTATTTAACAAACAGAGAAGGATTTGGAGATAAAGGGAATGGAATAGTAGCAGCGGGATATCAAATATATGCAATGTTACTAACAATTTCTTCAATAGGTGTACCAAATGCAATATCAAAATTAGTCTCTGAAAGAGTAGCAGTAGGTGACAACAAAGGAGCACACAGAATTTTTAAAATAGCTTTTGCCACATTTTCAGTTATAGGACTTATTGGAAGTTTAATGTTATTTTTTGGAGCAAATATAATTGCTAATCAATGGTTACAAATACCAGAAGCAGAAATGACACTAGTAGCACTATCACCAGCAATTTTTTTTGTAGCAATTTCATCAGTAATGAGAGGATACTTTAATGGAAGACAAAATATAAAAGCAACAGCAAGATCACAAAGTCTAGAACAAGTATTTAAAACATGTTTAACAATTATTATAGTAGAAATAATTGCAATTATATCTAATGTATCGACTCAATGGATGGCAGGAGGGGCAACACTTGCAACAACACTTGCAACAATGGCTGGATTTGGATACCTATACTTATACTATCAAACAAGAAAAAAAGAAATAGCTACTGAAATAAAATCAACAGTTAATCATCAATATGAAAGAGTAAAAAATATAATAAAAAGGATTTTATTAGTTTCAATCCCAATTGCCCTAACAGCAATAATGTCATCAATTAATAAAAATATAGATTCATTTACAGTAGTTAGAAGTCTAAAACAATTTATGTCTGAAGATATGGCAATTTCTCAATATGGAATACTAGGGCGGAAAAGTTGATATGCTTACAAGTTTACCATTATCAATAAATGTTGCATTTTCTACAGCGCTAGTACCAGCAATATCAGCAGCAAAGGCAAGGAAGGACAATAAAACAATTAGTCAAAAAACATCATTTTCTTTATTAATTTCAATGTTAATAGGATTACCATGTACAATAGGAATGTGTATATTTGCAGGACCAATATTAAATTTATTATTTCCAAATGCAAGTTCAGGAGAGGTAATATTACAAATTAGTTCACTTACAATAATTTTTACAATATTAGACCAAACTATAAATGGTGCATTACAAGGATATGGGAAATTAGTAATACCAACTATTTCTTTAGGTTGTCGGAGTGGTAGCTAAGTTGATTTTAAATTTAGTTTTAGTTCCAATACCAGAAATAGGTGTAAATGGTGCAGCAATTGCTTCAGTGGCGTGTCACCTTATTGCATTTATGATAGCAATTACAGCACTACGAAAAAATATCAAATTAGATTTAACTTTTTCAAAATTTGTGTTAAAGCCAATATTAGCAGTAATAATGATGGGAATTTGTTCTTATTTTATTTATTTAACACTTTCAGGAATAATAATGCAAAAGTTGGCTACAATATTAGCAATAGTAGTCGCTGTCGTGATTTATGCACTAGCAATTATAGTACTTAAAGTATTTTCAAAGGAAGAAATGTTACTATTGCCAGGTGGTAACAAGATATACAATATTTTAGAAAAATTAAAAATATATTAAAAATAGATAAAAATGAGAAAAAAAGAAGGATTTTCAATATTTATGGCGAATTAAACAAATAGAAGTACATTTATTGTTACTGTTCAAGCAATAAAAGTACATAACATTAGATCTTATAGGAGGTAATTTAAATGAACAAAGCTGAATTAGTAGCAGCAGTAGCTGCAAAAACAGGAGCAACAAAAAAAGCAGCTGAAGAATCAGTAAACGCTTTTGTAGAAGTAGTAACAGAAACACTAAAAAAGGGAGATAAAGTTCAATTAGTTGGATTTGGATCTTTTGAAGTAAGAAAAAGAGCTGCTAGAAAAGGAAGAAACCCACAAACTAAAGAAGAAATCAAAATACCTGCATCAAACGCTCCAGTATTCAAAGCTGGTAAAGCATTAAAAGATTTAGTAAACAAAAAATAGGAATTTTATATAAATAAAATAAATATATATGAATTCATAGAAAAAAGCTATAATAAAATTAACTTATTATAGCTTTTTTTTTGTATAGAAAAAAACACT
>CARBKU010000049.1 GCA_948946035.1 uncultured Clostridia bacterium | reverse complement strand
TATTTATATAACAAGCATTTGAGCCTTGTAAAATATAGATAAGCTGTGAATTGTAATTCCCTGTAAACAAGGTATAAAATAAATTCAATAAAACTATTCACTAAAACTAGAAAATATGATATATTGTAAAACATCAAGTAATAAATTAAAAATATGTATATTTACATAAAAGAATATAAAGGGGAAGATAAACGTGAATAATATAATAGAAGTAAAAAACTTAACAAAACAATACAAAGAGTTAAAAGCAATTGACAATTTATCATTTGAAGTACATAAAGGAGAAATATTAGGGTTACTTCGGACCAAATGGAAGTGGAAAATCAACAACGATAAATTGTATTTTATCACTATTAAAATTCAATAAAGGAGAAATAAATATATTTGGAAAAACAATGCAACCAAATGCTTATGACATAAAATCAAAAATAGGAGTAATATTTCAAGATGTAGCAGTATTTGAAGAACTAACAACATATGAAAATATTGACTATTTTTGTGGACTATACATCAAAGACAAAAATAAAAGGAAGCAATATATAGAAGATGCTATAGAATTAGTAGGATTAGGAGAATTTAAAAAATTTTATCCAAAACAATTATCAGGAGGACTACTTAGAAGACTAAATATAGCTTGTGGAATTGCACATAAGCCACAACTAATATTTTTAGATGAGCCAACAGTTGCAGTTGATCCACAAAGTAGAAATAACATATTAGATGGAATAAAAAAATTAAGAGACCAAGGGGCAACAATAGTATATACAACACATTATATGGAAGAAGTTGAAATTATTTGTGATAGAGTAATAATTATAGACAAAGGACATGTAATAGCTAGTGGAACAACAGACGAATTAAAAGAAATAGCAAAAATAGAAGAGAAAGTCACAGTAGAAGTAAATAATTTAGAACAAAAATATATAGAAGAGATAAAAAAATTAAAAAATATACATGAAGTAGAATATGACAGTAACATATTACTTGTTGCATACAATAAAGGCAAAAACAATCTAGTAGAATTAATTGAGTATTTGAAAAAAGAGAGTATTAAATATAATAGAATTTATCTTGATAGACCAACACTAAATGATGTATTTTTAGAATTAACAGGAAAGGAGCTTAGAGACTAATGCTTTTTCATAATTTTAAATATTTCTTAAAAACTCTCTTTGGAAATAAAATGCTAATATTTTGGACATTTGCATTTCCAATAATATTAGGAACATTTTTTAAAATGGCTTTTTCAAATATAGAAAGTAGTGAAACACTAGATATTATAAATATAGCAATTATTGAAAATGAAGACTTTAAAAACAATGAAATATTTACAGAAACTTTCAAAACACTAGGTGATGAAAAAAACGAAGATAGACTATTTAATATTAAATATACAACAGAAGAAGATGCAAGAGATTTACTAGAAAATGATGAAATAGATGGTTTTATGATATTAATAGAAAAAGAACCAAAAGTAGTATTTAAAGAAAGTGGTATTAACCAAACTATTTTTAAATATGTAATAGAAGAAATTACTGGAACAAGCAATATTATAAACAATTTAGCAGAAAATGAAATAAAAAAAGAAATGATGTCAGGAAACTATAATGTAGACTATGAAAAAATTTACAAAAAGATTATAGATGTGGCACAAAATCAAGAAGTAAAAATAAAAGATGTATCAAGTAATAATTTAAGTTATACAATGATAGAATTTTATACATTAATTGCAATGGCTTGCTTATATGGTGGAATACTTGGAATGGTAGCAATTAATCAAAATTTAGCTAATATGAGTAATAATGGAAAAAGAATATCTATTGCTCCAACATCAAAAGGAAAAATTATATTGAGTAGTATATTTGCTAGTTATATTACTCAATTAATAGGAGTATTACTTTTATTTTTATATACAATATTTGTATTAAAAGTGGATTATGGGACAAATTTACCTTTAATTGTTTTATTAGCAATGGCAGGAAGTTTTGCAGGACTTTCAATGGGAGTAGCAATTGCAACTTTACTTAAGGCAAATGAAAATTTAAAAACAGGTATTGTTATATCTGTTACTATGTTAGGGTGCTTTTTATCTGGAATGATGGGAATTACTATGAAATATATTATTGATAAAAATGTACCTATAATTAATAAAATAAATCCTGCAAGTATGATAACAGACGGATTTTATTCTTTGTATTATTATGATACTTTAGATAGGTATTACTTTAATGTAGTAAGTTTACTTGTTTTTGCTTTTATTATGATAGCAATATCAATTATACAATTAAGAAAGCAAAAATATGAAAAATTGTAAATAAGAAAGGAGCAAACATGACAGTATTTAAAACATTTTTAAAAGTATTAAATAAATGCAAAGTAACAGTTATATTATATACAGCAATTTTAATTTTTTTCGGTATATTTAATATGCAAACAAGTGACACAAACATGAATTTTGTTGCAAGTAAACCAGATGTTTTAATTATAAATCAAGATAAAGAAGAAGGAATAACAGAAAATTTGATTAAATATATTAAGGAAAATAGCAATATTATAGAAATTCAAAATAACGAGCAAGCTATTAATGATGCTTTATTTTATAGAGATGTAAATTATATTATATATATACCAGAAAATTATAGAGAAGATTTTTTAAATGGTAAAAATCCCGAAATAGAAATAAAAAGTACAGGAGACTATCAAGCTAGCTTAGCTGAAATGATGCTAGAAAGATATATAAAAGTAGCAAATACATATCAAAAAAATATTAATTCAGAAGAAGAAATGTTAAATAAAATTAATGATACTTTATCAAAACAAATAGAAGTAGAGATTACTTCTAAACTAGATGTAGATAATTTATCAAATGCAACATTTTATTTCAATTTTGCAAATTATAGTATTTTAGCAGGATGTGTATATGTAATATGTCTAATATTATCTAGCTTTAAAGAACAAAATGTGGCAAAAAGAACTATAATTAGTAGTACTAATTATAAAAAATATAACAGAATATTATTATTATCAAATGCTTTATTTGCTTGCTGTTTATGGATTTTTTATGTATTATTAAGTTTTGTATTGGTTGGTGAAATAATGTTTACATCACATGGATTAATATATATTTTAAATTCATTTGTATTTACAATGTGTGCTGTAACAATAGCATTTTTAATAGGTAATTTGATAAATAATAAAAATGCAATTAATGGAATTGTAAATGTAATAGCTCTTGGATCTAGCTTTTTATGTGGTTCATTTGTATCAATGGAATTGCTACCAGATTCTGTTTTAAAAATAGCTCATGTATTACCATCTTATTATTATATTAGTAGTAATGAAATGATTAAAGAATTAGAAGTGATAAATTTTGAAACACTAAAACCAATTATAACTAATATGGGAATTATAGTAGTATTTTTGATATTGTTTATAGTAATAACAAATGTTATTACAAAAAAGAAAAGAAGAATAGGATAAAAAGAACTTATAAGCAAAAAAAAGCATCTTCCACCGTTAAAATGCTTATTTCTATATTTTTCATTCATAACTCGGTTTCTTCTATATGCTAAGAAAGTCTAAAATAATTTTATGGCACCCTTCCACGTCAAGCGTGAACTCTTTCCATAAAATCATTTTAGGCTTTCTAAGCACATGCCAGTCACATTTGTTATTCATTCAAAATATAGAAATAAGCATTTTAACGGTGGAAGATGCTTTTTTTTGTTTACAAGTTCTTTTTGAACGAAATGAATAATGAAAATTTTAAATTTAACTATTTCTCACCAAAGATTCCTTGTAAATTAGTGAAAAAAAACGAATAGAATTATTATACCTTAAAAACTGAAACTTAATATTGTATGGCAATCGCTTAAAAATTTTAAGCGATTGCCATATTAATATTGATATTTAAATTTAATCTTGTATAATAATTTGTGAATTTTGAAACCAAAACCAATTTTACTTTGTATTAATAGTAGATAGGAGGGAAAAAATGCAAAATGAAGAAAATATAAAACAAACAATAGAAAAATATGCAGATACAGTCTATAGAATTGCATTAACAAGATGTGAAACAATAGAAAATGCAGAAGACGTATTTCAAGATGTATTCATGAAATATAGTGAAAAAATGCCAAACTTTGAAAACGAAGAGCATGAAAAAGCATGGTTTATAAGAGTAACAATAAACTTAACAAAAAACATAAAGCAATCTGCTTGGAACAAAAAAATAGTTGTATTAGAAGATAATATTGCATTTGAAAAACAAGAGGAAACAGAAGTGTTTTCAATAATAAATCAATTACCAAAAAACTATAAAACAGTAATATATTTACTATATTATGAAGGTTACAAAGTAAAAGAAATAGCTACTCTTATGAAAACGAAAGAAGGAACAATAAAAACATGGTTATTTAGAGCAAGAGAAATGCTTAAAGAAAAATTGGAAGGAGGTTTTGAAAATGAATAAAGAAAATTATAGAAATGCAGTTAATCAAATTAAAGCAAAAAAAGAATTGAAAGAAAAAACTTTTGAAAAAATAAAGCAAAAGAAAAAAAGTAAAGTTGTATATATAAAATATTTAGCAGCATGTGCAGTGCTAGTTTTAGTATTCTCTTATGGTATAATTTACTATAAAAGGAATCAACCAAATTCAGTAGATACATTAAATACAACAGAAATTGCAAGTATAGAAAATGAATTACCGAGATTCAAAAATATGGAACAATTAAGAAAAGCTTTAAATAAGAATAATAACATAAAGGAAAATATACAGACAAAAGGCATAGTAACAGATACTATGACGTCATCTTTAAAGTCATCTAATACAGCTAAAGTAGAAGACTATTCTACAACAAATGTACAAGTGCAAAATGTTGATGAAGCAGATATTGTAAAAACAGATGGAAAATATATCTATTATATATCAAATGAAAAAATATATATTATAGACGCTAATGATTTAACAATTTTATCAAATATAAAAGTTGAGGAAAAAAATGAAAAATTTTATCCTAAAGAATTATATATAAATAGAGACAGATTAATTATATTAGGTAATAGTAGTGAATACACAGAAGAATATAAAAATGAAGTAACAGAATGTACTGCTAGAATTTCATCAAACTATATGGCTAAAGCGTTAGTGTATGATATATCTGATATAGAAAGTGTAAAACAAATTAGAAAAATAGGATTAGATGGAAATTATATTCAATCAAGAATGGTAGGAGAAAATATATACTTTATTAGTAGTAAATCGCCTACTTATAATGCAAAAATGGAAGATAATGATATTTTACCAATGATACAAGACACATGTATTGCAGGAGAAACAAAAAAGATTGACTGTACAAATATTGCATACTTTGAAGGAACAGAATACAATAATTATATGATAATAGCAGGATTTAATATTAATAATAATAATGAAGTAACTACAGAAACATTTTTTGGAGCAAATGACACGATATATGCAAGTGAAGAAAATTTGTATATAACACAATCAATTTATAAAAATGGATATTTTTCAAAAGGAATAGAAAATATTATTTATAAATTTAATATGGAAGATTCAAAAATTCAGTTGAAATGTAAAGGGAAAATAAAGGGGTATTTAAATAATCAATTTTCAATGGATGAATATGAAGGAAATCTAAGAATTGCAACTACATCAAACGATGAAGAAGAATCAACAAACCAACTTTATATATTAGATGAGAATTTAAATATGATAGGAAAAATAAAAAATTTAGCAAAAGGCGAAAAAATATATTCTGTAAGATTTATAGGAAAAGTAGGGTATATAGTAACATTTAAGCAAATTGACCCATTGTTTGTTATAGATTTGTCAAATCCTACAAAGCCAGTAGTAAAAGGAGAATTAAAGATACCTGGATATAGTAGTTATTTACATCCATATGATGAAACACATATTATTGGAATAGGTTATAATACTAAATCAAATGGATATGGAGGAATTACAAATTCTAGTATGAAAATGTCTATGTTTGATGTATCAGACTTAGAAAATCCAAAGGAAATGTTTAATACAAATATTGGCGAAGATTATGCATATTCTGAGATAGTTAACAATCATAAGGCTTTATTTTATAATAAAGATAAAGATTTAATTGGATTTCCTGTAAATTATAGAGAAAAAAATGCGAAAAGTAATAATAGTAGTTTTATTATTTTTAAAATTGATTTAGAAAATGGTTTTGAAAAGTATGGAGAAATAAAGCAAAATGTTAATTATAATAATTATAAAACAAATATTGAGAGGGCCATTTATATTGGAGATAAATTTTATACATTGTCAAATACAAAAATTGTTTTATATGATTTGAATACAATAGAAGAAATTAAAGAATTAAAATTAGAATATGATTAAAAGAAAAGTAAAACAAAAAGAGCTCTTATGCTCTTTTTACTTTTCCATTTTTTAAACATTTAGCACATACATGAATTTTTTTAGTTTCTCCATTTACAATAGCTTTAACTGTTCTTAAATTTGGTTTCCAAGTGCGTGAAGTTCTTTTACTTATATGAGAACGTGTAATGCTAAGTTTATTACCATAATTTATTGATTTTTCACAAATTTCACATTTTGCCATATCTAAATTGCACCTCCTAATATCTTAAAATAAATTGACTGCTTATTAGTTTATCATAAATGCAAAAAAAAAACAAGTATTTTTTCCAAAATATAAAAAATTCCTTGCAAAATAGGAAAAATGTGGTATAATAAAAAAGTCATTTTAAGAAACATAGAAAGGATTGAAAAAAATGAATTGTAAATTAGAAAAAACAAAAAATGAAAACGAAGTAAAATTAGAGATAACAGTAGAAGCAGAAAAATTTGATACAGCAATAAAAAAAGTATATTTTAAAAGTGCAAAATACTTTAACATACCAGGATTTAGAAAAGGTAAAGCACCTATGAATATAGTAGAAAAATATTATGGAAAAGAAATATTTTATGAAGATGCATTCAATGAAATAGCAGAAGAATCATTACAAGAAGCAATAGAAGAAAATAAACTAGAAATAGTAAGTAGACCAGATATAGAAGTAACACAAATAGAAAAAGGAAAAGACGTAATATTCACAGCAATAATGCAAACAAAGCCAGAAGCAGAATTAGGAAAATATAAAGGTATAGAAATCAAAAAAATTGAGTATAATGTATCAGACGAAGACATAGAACATGAATTAGGTCATATGCAAGAACACAATTCTAGGCTAATATCAATAGAAGACAGACCAGTAGAAAATGGAGATATAGCAACAATAGACTTCGAAGGATTCGTAGATGGAAAAGCATTTGAAGGTGGAAAAGCAGAAGGACATGAACTAGAAATTGGAAGTAATACATTTATACCAGGATTTGAAGAACAAGTAATAGGAATAAAAATAGGAGAAGAAAAAGAAATAAAAGTTAAATTTCCAGAAGAATATTTTTCAAAAGACTTAGCAGGAAAAGACGCAACATTCAAAGTAAAAGTAAACGAAATAAAGAAAAAAGAGCTACCAAAATTAGATGATGAATTTGCAAAAGACGTTAGCGAATTTGATACATTAAAAGAATTAAAAGAAGACATAAAAAATAAACAACAAAAACAAAACGACGAAAAAGCAAAATACGAAACACAAGATGCAGTTATAAAAGCTATATGTGAAGAAGTAAAAGTAGAAATTCCAAGTGGAATGATAGAAATGGAAATTGACAACATGTTAAAAGAAATTGAACAAAGATTATCATATCAAGGATTAAAGTTAGAACAATATATACAAATGATGGGAAAAACAATGGAAGAAGTAAGAAAAGAATATGAACCACAGGCAATTGAAGGAATCAAATCAAGATTAGCTTTAGAAGCAGTTATTAAAGCTGAAAAAATAGAAGCAACAAAAGAAGAAATAGACGAAAAAATGAAAGAAATGGCCAAAAGTTATGGAAAAGAAGAAGATAAAGAATTCTTAGAAAACGAAAATGTAAGAAAATACATAAAACAAGGAATAGAATCAGAAAAAGCTATAGATTTCTTAGTAGAAAATGCCAAAATAAAATAATAATATTTATAAATAATTGATTTCATTTCTTAGTTTTTGCATAATACATTTAAGAAATACCAAAATAGACAAGTAACTATACTAAATACAGGT
>CARBKU010000048.1 GCA_948946035.1 uncultured Clostridia bacterium | reverse complement strand
AGGTATTGCAATATCTTGTATTGTTCTTTTTGCCATAAAACTTATAGTTATGCAAATACCAATTATTTATATAATAGCATTATTTATCAATGCACTTATACTAAACATATTAAATAGTAATATTATGCTAATTATAGATTTAAAAAGGCCAATACTTAACTGGAAAAATGAATACGAAGTTCTAAAACAGAATAGTAATAAATTTTTTCATTATGTTTATACAATTGCAACTGTTCTAGTATTAATGTATTTAATTAGTATTTTTAAAACAATTAATTTTAATATTGCAATTATAGGAGTTACATCAATTTTTACAATTTTATTATTAATTGTAAATCAATATGTAAAGATACAGATAAGAAAAAATAAATTATTCGAAAAAGTAAATTAGGAATAATAAAATAATAAAAAGACACCACAATTATTAATTTTTGTTCAATAATTAGGGTGTGTTTTTTATATTCTAGGAAAGTTATCATGGTATGATAACTTTCCGTAGAAGATAAATATGACAGAAGTTAGATTTTGTAGCAGTTTGCACTGCGTACAAAATCTTGATTCTGTTTTTTTATAAGTATACAAATTTTGAGTAAAGTAGCAATATTTACAAATAATTATAATAAATTGCTTATATTTTTTATTATAATATTATCAGAAAAAAAATTTCTAATAAAAGGAATTTGCCATAACAAAAATAAAATAGAAAATGTAATTAAAATAGCAACAAAATCTAAAAAATAATCATTAATAGATTTTTTCATTTTTTTAGTATTATCTGTATTAGTAGTACTTTTTGTATTGGAATGATAAGTACAATTATTTAATTGATTTTGAATAGATTGGTTTATAGATATAGAGTCTTGAATTAGCATTTCATCATA
This sequence comes from uncultured Clostridia bacterium, assembly GCA_948946035.1. Taxonomy (GTDB): domain Bacteria; phylum Bacillota; class Clostridia; order TANB77; family CAG-508; genus CAG-269. The sequence continues at coordinate 7,358 of CARBKU010000048.1, read as the reverse complement.
AGCTTGTCTTTTTTCAGGATTTGATAAAGTTTCATAAGCCTCATTAATATCTTTAAGTATTTCTTCATTGTTATTTTTATTTTCTTCTGATTGTAAATCAGGGTGATATTTTTTTACTAATGTTTTGTAAACTTTTTCAATAATATCTATAGATGCTTCTTGGTCAACTTGCAGTATTTGGTAGTAATTTTTCTTCATAATTAATCCTCATAATAAATATTTAGGTTTTAGAGGCCTAAAACTCAAAAAATATAATTAATTTTTAAACATATTCAAAAACGCATCAACAATAGCATGCAAAATATCATTTTCTTCATATAAACTTATAAAAAAGTTTCGAATAAAAGGGATAAGCCATAATAAATAAAATAAAATTATAACAGCGATGATAGATATAAAACCTGTTAAATAGTCTTTAAAAGTTTTTTTATATCTAATTTTATAACCTCTATTCTTTAAATCTTGAATATATGCATCGTAATAGGCTTTATTAATAGCAGTATTCATTTTTTTATTATATTCTTGTTCATATTTCGACTGTGCCTCTGCTTGTTGCTGAGCTTGTTCAAGTTTTTGTTGCAATTGTCTATCGTGTTCTAATTTTTCTTCATATTTGTTAAATAATTCTTCTTTATCTACAGAATTATAATTAATATTTTCATTAAAAGGTTGTTTATTTTGAGGGGGTGTATTCTGATAGTGTCCGAGAATATTGATTACTTGAATTATTTTTCTGATTGTTAATAGTTTCTTTTTGAGATATTTCTAAATCATATTGTTTTCTTTTTTCTTCATTAGACAAAACTTCATATGCTTCATTAATTAATTTTAGTGTTTCTTCACATTCTTGCTTTAAGCAATCTTCTTGTAAATCAGGATGATATTTTTTAACAAGAATTTTATATGCTTTTTCGATAATTTCTGGAGAAGAATTTTTATTTACTTGCAATATATCATAATAATTATTTTTCATAAAAGTAATTCCTCCTAATCATAAATATAACATAAAAAAACTTAATTCTCAATAAAATTCACAATAATAAATTTTCTACATAATTTATTATGGGTGATATAAATGAAAAATGGTTTATGTTTAGCAGGTGGAGGAGTAAAAGGAGCAGCACATATAGGTGCAATTAAAGCCTTTGAAGAAGCCAAAATAGAATTTGATTATATAGGAGGAACTTCATCAGGGAGTATTGTTGCCTGTTTATATTCAGTTGGATTTAGTTCAGATGAAATGTATAATATTTTTAAAAAATACTGTAAAAAAATAAAATATGTAGATATTATGCAAATTTTTAAGCTTATTTTTGGGTTAATTTTTACAGGAAAAATTGTAATTAATGGACTAAATACTGGAAAACAGATAGAAAAATTAATTTGTGATGTTTGTAGTAAAAAAGGAATTGATAATATATCGCAAATTAAAAAAAAGTTAGTAATTCCAAGTGTTGACTTATGCAAAGGAAATGTAATTTGCTTTACCTCTTGTAAGGTTAGAAAGGAGATTTCAGATGATATAAATTTTATAAATAATATTAATATTGGAAAAGCTGTTAGAGGTAGTTGTAGTTATCCAGTAGTTTTTTGTCCTTGTAAATATAAGGATACAAAGTTGATGGATGGTGGAGTAAGAGAAAATGTACCATGGAAAGAGTTAAAAATGATAGGAGCAGATAGAGTTATAAATATTATTTTTGATGATGGAATAAGTAATAATTGTAGTAAAAATTTAGTTGAAGTTGCAGGGCGTTCTTTAAGTTTGATGGGAAGAGAATTGTCAAATTATGAATTAGATGGCTCTGATTATAATATAAAAATTAAAAGTGAAAAAATAGGATTACTAGATATGAGCAAAATTGATGAATTGTATGAATTAGGGTATAGACAAACAAAACATGAAATTAGAAAAATTAAAGAGAAATTAGCAAAATAAAAAATTTATAAAATTATTATAAGTGCAAAGAATAAAAAATATATTTTCCTAGAGTGTTAATTTTATAAATTTTTTATATATTTTATTTAGTTAAAATAGCTTCATCATTTTCATCAGTATTTTCCATATCAATTGCATTTTTCTTATTTTGCTTTAATTGTAAATTATCTTTAGCAACAGTCATTAATAACTTAATTCTATTAGTTTGGTTAGCCTCACTTGCACCAGGGTCATAATCAACAGGAGAAATATTAGCTTCTGGATATTTTTCTCTTATTGTTTTAATAACACCTTTACCAACAACATGATTTGGTAAACAAGCAAAAGGTTGTACACACACAATATTTGGTATATCATGTTCAATATATTCAATCATTTCAGCAGTTAAAAACCAACCTTCACCAGTCTGGTTACCAATAGACAAAACATCTTTAACTTGATCTTCTAAATGCCAAATATCGCAAGGAGGTAAATAGTTCTTTTTAGAACTTGCTAAAGCTAATTTTAAATCTTTTTCAAGTATATCAATTATTTTAATAGCCATTTTACTTACTTTAGAAGATGTTTTATTTGTATTTAATAAATTATTAAATGTGATTTTATGTGTTGCCATAAATTTAATAAATCCCATAAAATCTGGTAAAATAACTTCTGCACCTTCTTGTTCTAATAGTTCTGCAACATGATTATTACCAAAAGGATGATATTTTATTAAAACTTCTCCAACGATTCCAACTTTTGGTTTTTCTATTGATGTATTAAGTTCTATTTTTTCAAAATCATTAACTATGTCATAAATGCTTTTCTTAAATTCTTTATTTGATGACTTTTCAAGTATTTTTTTACATTTTAACATCCATGAGTCAAATAATTTTTGTGTCTCACCTTTATGTACTTCATATGCTCTATTTTTAGTAAGCATTTTTTGTAATAAATCCGCATATACAACAACTTTTATTAATTTATCAATCATTGGAACAGTTAGCTTAAATCCAGACATTTTTTCCATTCCAACTAAATTGAATGATATTACAGGTACATTTTCAAAACCAGCATCTTTAAGTGCTTTTCTAATAAATCCGATATAATTTGTGGCTCTACATCCACCACCTGTTTGTGACATAACTAATGCAGTTTTATTTATGTCATATTTTCCTGATTGTAAAGCTTCTATCATTTGACCAGTTACTAAAATAGATGGATAACATGCATCATTGTTAACGTATTTTAGACCAGTTTCAACAGTTTTAGAGGTACATTCTCTTAATAATTCTACATTATATCCACAAGAGTTTATTGCTGTTTCTATCAATTCAAAATGAATAGGTGCCATTTGAGGACATAAAATTGTGTAATCTTTTCTCATGTCTTTTGTAAATATTTTTTTATTTAGTCCATAGTCGCCATTTGCTTTTTCAATATGTTTTTCAGCTTCACGTTTTTTCATACTAGCAAGTAATGAACGAATACGTATTCTTACAGCTCCTAGATTATTTACTTCATCTATTTTAATTAATGTATACATTTTATTATAACTAGATAATATTTCTTCTACTTGGTCTGTAGTTACTGCATCTACACCGCATCCAAATGAATTTAGTTGAATTAATTCTAAATTATCGTGTTTTCCTACAAAGTCAGCAGCGGCATATAATCTTGCGTGGAATACCCATTGGTCAACTACTCTTAAAGGACGTTTTGCTTCTGATTTATCAGAAACACTATCTTCGGTCAATACACAAAGTCCTAGTGATGTAATTAGTGTATCAATTCCATGATTAATTTCAGGGTCTATATGATATGGACGTCCTGCTAGCACTATTCCTTTTAAGTTATTTTCTTCTAAATATTGAATTGTGTCAAATCCTTTATTTCTAATATCTGTTTTACATTTTTGATATTCATTTTCTGCTTTTTCTACAGCATCATTTAATTCGGATTTTCTAAAATTATATTCTTTAAATTCATCTAATTCTAATATTCTTTTAACTAGATTTTTTTTGTCAAAAGGTAAAAATGGATTAAGGAATTTTATATTTTCTTTTTTTAGATTTTCTACATTATTTTTTAATACTTCAGAATACGAAATAACTATAGGACAATTATAATGATTGTCAGATTTTTCATATTCTTTTCTTGAATATGGCATACATGGATAAAATATAGTTTTTATCCCTTGTTCTAATAAACTTTCTATATGTCCATGTGATAATTTTGCAGGGTAACATACTGATTCTGAAGGCATTGATTCCATACCTTTTTCGTAAGTTTTTCTAGTACTTTTCTCTGATAATATTACTCTAAATCCTAGTGATGTAAAAAATGTAAACCAAAATGGGTAATCTTCATACATATTTAAAATCCTAGGAATTCCTATGGTTCCTCTTGTTGCATATTGAGCTTCTATTGGATCATAATTAAATATTCTTTCATACTTATATTGTACTAAATTTGGTAATTTGTTTGCATTATTTACAATACCAGCACCTTTTTCACAACGATTTCCAGATATATGTTTTTGACCATTACTAAAGGTGTTTATTGTTAGTTTACAATGATTTTCGCATTTATTACAACGGGCATGTGTTACTTTTATTTCTAATTTATCTAATTCTTCTAATTTTAGAATAGTAGAACGGTATTCCATATCTAAGTTTGATTCGTATTGTTCTTTTGATAGTAAAGCCATTCCATATGCTCCCATAAGCCCAGCAATATTTGGTCTTACTACATTTTTCCCAACAATTAATTCAAAGGCTCTTAAAACTGCATCATTATAGAATGTACCACCTTGTACAACTATATGTTTTCCAAGTGTTTCTACATCCCTTACTTTCATAACTTTTTGAATAGCATTTTTTATTACAGAATATGAAAGACCACTTGAAATATCTCCTACAGAATAACCTTCTTTTTGTGCTTGTTTTATCTTAGAGTTCATAAAAACAGTACATCTTGAACCTAAATCTACAGGACGTTTTGAATTTATTGCTTCTTTTACAAATTCAGTAATTTCTAAGTTTAAACTTTTGGCAAATGTTTCAATAAAAGATCCACATCCAGAAGAACAAGCTTCATTTAACATGATATTGTCTATAGAGCCATTTTTCATTCTAATGTATTTCATATCTTGACCACCAATGTCTACAATACTTGTTACATTAGGCTCAAACTGTTTTGCAGCAGTGTAATGTGCTATTGTTTCTATTTCATTTAAATCAATATTTAAGGCTGTTTGGATTAATTTTTCTCCATACCCTGTTACACCACTATAACGTAATATAGCTTTTGGAGGTAATACAGCATATAGTTCTTTTAACATATTAATAACACTTTTTAATGGGTTTCCTTCATTATTTCCATATAATGAGTATAAAAGATGTCCTTCATTATCTATCAGAACAAGTTTTGTTGTTGTAGAACCTGCATCTATACCTATATAACAGTCACCTTCGTAATTGTTTAAGTCTTTTTTTGCTACTTTATCTTTATCATGCCTTTTTTTAAAATCTTCGTATTGTTCTTTATTTTTAAATAAAGGTTCAAGAGGTTGGGTAGTATTGTCTTGTGAATTTCTTAAGGTTTCAATTTTGTTTTCTAGTTCGTTTGGTGCTATAGTTTCTGAGTTAATTGAGTCTAAAGCTGCACCTTTAGCTACTAAAAGATGAGCTTCTTCAGGAATTATTATTTCTTTATCCTTTAAATTTAATGTTTCTATAAATCTTGTTCTTAATTCAGATAGGTAATTTAAAGGCCCTCCTAGAAAAGCAACATTTCCTCTAATTGGTCTACCACAAGCCAATCCACTAATTGTTTGATTTACTACTGCTTGAAATATAGAGGCCGCAATATCTTCTTTTGCAGCGCCTTCATTGATTAATGGCTGAATATCAGTTTTTGCAAATACTCCACAACGAGAAGCAATAGGATATATAGTGTTAAAATTTTTAGCAAGTTCATTAAGACCAGCAGTATCTGTGTGTAATAAAGACGCCATTTGATCTAAGAATGCACCAGTACCACCAGCACATGTACCATTCATACGTTGTTCGATAGATTGGTCAAAGTATATTATTTTTGCATCTTCTCCACCTAATTCTATAACAACATCAGTTTTGGGTATATATTTTTCAACTGCTCTTTTACAAGAAACAACTTCCTGTATAAAGTTTACACCTAAAAATTTGGCTGCTGACATGGCACCAGAACCTGTAAGTGATATAGTGTATGTATTTAATGGAAACTTAGTTAGTAAACTTTCTAAAACATTACATACTGTATTTTTTGTATCTGAAAAATGCCTTTGATAATCTTTATATATTGTATTTTTGTTATTATCCATAACGACTATTTTAACTGTTGTTGAACCAACATCTAGTCCAATGTGTAATAAATTGTCCATGAAAAAATCTCCTTTTTTGTACATTAATTTTATCTCTGTATCACCTTAATTTTATACGGAAAACGGCATTTTGTCAAATGGAAAAAACTAGGAAGAATATTTTTAAATTTTTATTATTTTGTGTTCTAATTTGGACAAACAAATAATAAAATTGATAATAAATTAATTATTAAGGAGGAAATTATGAAAAATAAAAAAATTGTCATGATTTTTACAGTTTTGTTAATTCTTATTTTAGTTGGTGGATTTTATGGAATTAAAATTGCAAAAAGTAAACAAGAGGAAACAATAAATGAAGAATATACACCAGAAGAAGAAATAACAGAAGAACAATCAAGACAAACAATTGTAAGTTTGTATTTTGTAGAAAAAGAAACAAAAGAATTAATGCCAGAAGCTAGATTAATTGATATAAAAGAGCTAATTAATAATCCATATGAGAAAATAATGATTTTATTAATGGAAGGACCAAAAAATGAGAAAGGAGAAAAATTTATTCCAGATGGAACAAAAGTGTTAAAAACATATATGGAAGATGATTGTTTAACACTAGATTTATCTTCAGAATTTTTAAATTATGACAAAACAAACGAAAAAACTAAAGATAATATTGTTAAATGTATTGTAAATACAATGACAGAATTGACTGAGGTAAATAGTCTAAAAATATTAATTGATGGAAATCAAAATGATGAATTTAATGAAGTATATACAAGAAGAAAGTAAATATTATTTTGCCAATATAATTTTAAAAAATATATTTATTTAAGTATTTTTCTTACTTTAATTATTTTAGATATATTTTTTAAATTATTTAAAAAATGTTCAATTTCATTTAAAGAATTAATGGTATTTTTTTTATATAAATTAAAATTAAAAGATTTTTTTGGAGAAGATTTTTTTTCTTCTCTATTATTTTGATTTTTAATTAATTCATTATCCATACTTTCACATCCAAATTTATTTTTAAATTGCAAAATTTCTTGTTCCTAATGGCAATTTTGCAAAAAAAGTTTA
>CARBKU010000047.1:4269-8291 GCA_948946035.1 uncultured Clostridia bacterium | reverse complement strand
GGAGTTCAGACGTGTGCTCTTCCGATCTTGTGTTTCCACCTGACATCATCATACATAAAAATGGTGGTTTCAAGTCTTTATATGTTATATAGTTTGCTGCAATATGTCCTTGTATGTGGTTAACACCTACTAGTGGTTTATCTAGTGCAAAACTTAGTGCTTTTGCATAAGAAAGACCTACTAATAAGGCTCCCACTAGTCCTGGCCCATATGTTGGAGTAATTGCATCTATTTCTTCAAATGTAACTTTTGCTTCTTCTAATGCTTTTTTTGTAACTCGAGAAATAGCTTCAATATGATTCCTTGAAGCTATTTCTGGTACCACTCCACCATATTTTTCATGTATTGGTATTTGTGTGTCTATTATATTTGATAGAACCTCTCTACCATTTTTTACAATTGATACAGAGGTTTCATCACAACTAGATTCTATTCCTAATGTTAGTATATCTTTTTTCATTTCTTTTTCTATGTTTTTTACCTTTCTTAATTTAATTATTTTAAATTCCAAATATTAAACTTCCTAAATTCATAAGCCCAGTTGATACTAAACTTATTACAGGTGAAATTATGTCTCCTGCTATTCCTGTTACAAATAGTATAACAAAAACCATATAAAATATCTGCTCATTATTCTTAAACCATTGTTTTACATTAGATGGTAAAAATGGCATTATTATTTTTGAACCATCTAATGGTGGTAATGGTATTAAATTAAATATTCCTAACCCAATATTGATTGTTATTATTGCAGATATTAGTAGCATTACAATATTTCCTGTTGTAGACAATATAAAACTAATTCCTGCAAATTTGTATATTGCAAAATATATTAGTGTAAATATTATTGCAAGTATTAAGTTCATTAGTGGTCCTGCAAATGATACTATTGCTTCCCCTTTTTCCATTGACATTTTTCTTGTATAATTCATAGGGTTTACATGGACTGGTTTTCCCCATCCAAATCCAGCTACTACTAACATTAAAGTTCCTATCGGGTCTAAATGGTCAAATGGATTTAAACTAAGTCTTCCTTCAGATTTAGCAGTATTGTCTCCTAATTTGTATGCTGCATAACCATGTGCAAATTCATGAAATGTTATTGCAACTAGTACTCCTGGTATACTTAATACTAATGAAAATAGCATGTCTGGATTTGTAGCATATCTCATAACAGTTATTCCTACCATTACTGCTATTATAATGTATAAAGTTCTTTTATCTAACGAAAAGTTAAACATATTCTCTCCTATCTTCTCTTTTTTCTTTTTAGTAATTATTTTCTTCCATATATTTATTTATTTTTTCTTCATATTCTTTCATTGCTAAAATTGTTTTTTCAAATAATTCTTCTAATTCCCAACCAAGCATTTCTGCACCTTGCTTAATTATATCTCTTGAACATCCAGCAGCAAATTTTTTATCTTTAAATTTCTTCTTTAAACTTGATACTTCCATATCTTGTACACTTTTTGATGGTCTCATTTTTGCCGCTGCACCTATTAGCCCTGTTAGTTCATCTGTAGCAAATAATATTTTTTCCATTGTATGTTCTGGCTTTATATCTGAACAAATTCCGTATCCATGACTACAAATTGAATTTATTATTCCTTCTCCAACATTATGTTTTTCTAATAATTCTATACATTTTTTGCAATGTTCCTCTGGATATAATTCAAAATCCACATCATGCAATAATCCTATATTTCCCCAATATTCTACATCTTCACCTTGTTCTTTAGCAAAATATCTCATTACTCCTTCTACTGTTAGAGCATGTCTTATATGAAATTCTTCTTTATTGTATTCTTTTAATATTTCTAAAGCTTTTTCTCTTGATATACCTTGAGAATAGTCATATGATTTTTCTGTTTTTGAATTTCCTTCTACATTACTTTTATTTGTATTCTTTTTTTCTTCTATTTTATTTAAAGGTTTCATTGTTGGAAATAGTAATACGTCTCTTATTGAAGTATTATCTGTTAATAGCATTACTAGTCTATCTATTCCTATCCCTAAACCACCTGTTGGAGGCATTCCATATTCTAATGCTTGTATAAAGTCTTCGTCCATCATTCCTGCTTCTTCGTCTCCAGCATTTCTTGCTTCTACTTGCTTTTTAAATCTTTCATATTGGTCTATTGGGTCATTTAACTCTGAGAATGCATTCCCATATTCACGACCTCCAATAAATATTTCAAATCTTTCTGTTAGTCTCTTGTCTTTTGGACTTTTCTTTGCTAATGGTGATATTTCTACAGGATAGTCATATATGAATGTTGGTTGTATTAGTGTTTTTTCTACATATTCGTCGAAGAATAATGCTATTACATCTCCTCTTGTTTCTTTTGTTTTATCTGGTATTTCTATTCCTCTTTCTTTTGCTAAAGCTACTGCTTCTTCATCTGTATTTATTTTGTTAAAGTCTACTCCACATGCCTCTTTTATTGAGTCTATCATTGTTATTCTTTTCCATCCAGGTGTTAAATCAATATCTTGTCCTTGATATGTTATTTTTGTTGTTCCAAGTACTTGCATTGCACATTTTGTGAATATTTCTTCTGTTATATCCATCATGTCATTATAATCTTGATATGCTGCATATAATTCTATTGTTGTAAATTCTGGGTTGTGTCTAATGTCCATTCCTTCATTTCTAAATATTCTTCCCATTTCATATACTTTGTCATATCCACCAACTATTAACCTTTTTAGATTTAATTCTGTTGCTATTCTTAGGTACATTGATAAATTTAATGCGTTGTGATGTGTTATAAATGGTTTTGCTGTTGCTCCTCCTGATATTGTATTTAATACTGGTGTTTCAACTTCTAAGTACCCTTTTTCATCTAATATGCTTCTTATTTGACTAATTATTTTACTTCTTGTTTCAAATGTTTTTTTAACTTCTGGGTTTATTATTAAATCTACATATCTTTGTCTATATCTAAGGTCTGGATCTTTTAGTCCATGAAATTTTTCTGGTAATGGTCTTAATGATTTTGAAAGTAATGTTACTTTTTTTGCATGTACAGATATTTCTTCTGTTTTTGTTTTAAATACAAAACCTGTTATTCCTATTATGTCTCCTATGTCCCATGTTTTAAATGCTTTATAGCTTTCTTCTCCTAAGTCATTGATACTTACATAACTTTGGATTTTTTCGTCATTGTCTTGTATTGTACAAAATGATGCTTTTCCCATTATTCTTTTTGCTATTATTCTTCCTGCAATTGTAACATCTTTTTCTTCAAATTGTTCATAGTTTGATTTTATTTCTCCTGCTGTGTTTGTTCTATTATATTTTGTTATTTCAAATGGATCTTTTCCTTCTTTTTGTAGTTCTGCTAATTTATCTCTTCTTATTTGCATTAAATGATTAATATCTATTTCTTCTACTTCGTTATTTGTTTGATTATTTTCTTGCATAATCTTCTCTCCTATCTATTTTTTTGTTTTATATTATATAGTAAAAACTGGAAAAAGTAAAGTTAATTATGGCAATCGCTTAAAATTTTTCATAATATTTTTTATTATTTAAATTAATTATTTAAATAGCGCGAGGAAGGTTATAATTATATATTTTTAAACGGTTCCGGGGTAACCGTTCAAAAATTCTAGAAAAGTTTGAAAAAACTTTTCTATAGAATTTTTCGAATTGGGCAAGTGAAAAAATATATAATTATAACCTTCTGGGAGCGAGTAGATATTTTTAATAAATAATAAAAAAAAAATTATGAAAAATTTTAAGCGATTGCCATAAAAGTTAATTTATATTTCGTAATCATAATTTGCCTTAACTTCTTCTTGTGTTAATGCTCTTTTATATATCTTTATTCCATACATTTTGCCTATAAAAGGTGGCATTTTAGTTATTTGTTCTTCATTTGATGTTGAACCTATTGTTAATTTTGTATTATTTTTAGTTTCATCAATTTCTCCACTTACCGTCAAATACTTATCTAATTCTCCATTTATATATAAAGATAATTTGCTTCCATCATATGTTAAGTCTACAACAT
>CARBKU010000047.1:0-4259 GCA_948946035.1 uncultured Clostridia bacterium | reverse complement strand
CTTTTCTTTTTCTAATTTACTCTCTGAAATAATACTGTAATAATTCCCATTACAATATATTCCACCTATAATTCTTTCATTTTCGTCTATATATAGCAAATATCCTCCATTATCCATATTTCCTAATAAATATGAACCATTAGTATATTCAAAAATTACTTCTGCTGTTATATTTGGATAATTAATTTCTCCTACTTCTATTTTATTTGCTTCTGTTTCAAATTTTAAGTAATTTTCACTCCATAATAGTTCTTTACTTAAAACTCCATCATTTTTATTTCCGCTTAAGTCTTCCCATTTTTCAATTTCTAAATTATTACCTTTTCTAGTATTTATATTGCCATCATAATAAACTTCAAGTCCATTTTGTACTATTCCTATATATTCTTCTTTTATTTCTGATTCAATTTCTCCATTTTGTATTTGTATGTTATACATACCATTTTCTTCAATTGTAAAACTTAAGTCGTCACTTGTTTTATAGAATTCACTATCTTGCTTTTTATATCTTACTTTCCACTTGTTAGCATAACCACTATAATTACTATCTACTTCTATTGTTACATTGTATTTATTTTCTCCTATTAAAGTTGATTTTATAGTAAATTCTGGCTTTTCTCTGTTTTCTTGATATTCTACATTGTATAATCCATCTGGTAATTGTTCTATTGTATAGTAGTTTTTGTTTTTATATTCTATTCCTAAGTAGCTAATTATCTTTCTTTCTTGTATGTTTACAAAAAATTCTTGACTTACTCCTTCTATTTTTAATTGATTTATTGTTTCTTTACTAAAGTATCTATATCCTGTTTTGTCTGTTATTCCTGATTTTTCTTCTGTAAATACTATATTTGCTTGTTTTTTGATGTTTTCGTTATTATTAATGTCTTCTCCTAGTGTTAATACTTCAACTCCATTTACTTTTTCTTTGTTTTGATATTTTTCGTATAGGCTGTTTACTTGTGTTTGCATTATTTTTAATTCCGATGTAAATTTTGTAAATTCTGTAGATTTTATTGTGTCAATTCCTGTATTTACTGCAACAGTTGCTAATATAAGCATTACTACTATTGTTATTACTAATGTTACTAGTGTTATTCCTTTGTCATTTTTTTTCATTGGTTTCCTCCATTTGTAATTTTTTATTTAATATATTTTGTCATTTTTCGCAATATTATGCAATTATTTCTATTTTATTAAATATTCTAATGCATTTGACACGCTTGCAAAAATTTTGCTAGCAGATAAATCTTCTAACAACTCATCTAGAATATGAGATTCTAGTAATAAATTATTAATTTCTTCTAAATCTTCCTTTTAAATATTTAATATTACTATAATTCTTGATATATTTCTTCTTCCCCCTATATTTTTTTATTTAATAATATTTCTTCATTATAGTACTTTCCTATTGAAATTGCTAAATGTCCTATTACATTTAATGTTACTGCTGGCTCAACATTTGATGCAATAATTCCTACAATTTTTTGTCTTCATAATTCATATAGAAAAAGATACAAAAATAAATCTGCAAATGTATTATCAAATGTTCTTACATTTACAGGATAATTATTGGCTCCTTTGCGTATGACGTATTCGAAAACTCTATTGCAAAAAAGTTACTTATTTCCATTTCAAAATTAGTTATAGCAATAGATTACAAGAAATGTACTCACACTTCAATGTTTTTTTGTCTATAACTATGTTTTTAATTTAACATAAATTTTTGTTTTTTTCAATTCCTATATATAATTCTTTATTTTTTTATATCTGTTTTAAATACTATAATTAAAATAAGAAGAAGTTTCATAATCATATAAAGATATAGATTCATTATTCACATTTCCACTAAAGTGTGATGAAGTGTTGTAATCATAGCCATTAAATTGTTTTCCTGAAATTGATAAATTAATATAATTACCATCGCCATAGTTGTAAATACTATAATTTGAACCATTACTATTGCCAGAATAATGACATCCTTTATCATAATTATATACATTTACATTTTTTTCATTAACCTCTCCAGACATATTAATATGTTTTGATTGTTTATAATCATATATAGATGAACTTTTTTTCTTAGATATAATTTTTCCAGCAATATACGCAATTGTTGCTCTACTTTCTTTGTTCATTATTTTGCACCTACCTTTTTTCCTAATTACTTAAAATTCATTTCTTAGCTCTATTTCTTAAAGCACTTGCTGCAACAGATTTTTGAGTTTTAGAAGTCGTATTACTTCTTAACTGCTTACTTGCTTTTTTAGCTACAGCTTTTGAAGTTCTAACTTTATTTGCCATATTACATCCTTTCCAAGAGCTTAAACATCATCATACATGTTGTTTACAAATTTCAATTTTTGTTTTATAATAAGAATGTATAAGATGCTTCAAATTTTTATACATTCTTATTATGAGCTGTATTTAAATATGGCTCTTTTTCTTTGGTTTCTTTAATGACTAACTCTTAAAAGTCAATTTCATTCTTCAAATTTAATATCTTCTTCAGATATATTATAAATGTCAATTCTATTTTGGATATCTACCTCTTCAACAAACCATTGGTGGAAAGAACATTGGTGTATAAATTCATCTATCCTATTTTTCCCATGAATTTCTTTGAGAGTAATTACTATTCCAAATCTTAGGTGTCTACCATCTTCTGCACTAATTCTATTCTTTGTTTTTACGCTAATTCCCCATAAAGGATTATCATACATTTTTTTATCTCTAATCCTACTATTAAATTTTTCTTTAATACATTTTGTATTATCCCACTTTCTAAAATCTTTTCTCGCTTCTTCCTCATTTGTATATTTTCCTTCGATATCCTGAACATCATTGTTTATACCTATTATTGTATATTCATTTGTTTTAGAATTAAACTTTAATCTTCCAAGTTTTAATTCAAATTCAGTATTTGTATAATCAACTCCTTGACTTCTTGTACATTTAGGAAAATAACACATAGTTGCTTTTGCTACAAAAGGATATTTTTCTTTATCTAATGGTACTGGTAATTGATAATTATAGGTATCATATTTTTCTGAAGTTCCAGAAATAACAAACTTTATTTCATCATTATTTGTTTTAATTATTTCATCTATATGTGTTGGAACAATTCCATGTCCTATTAATTTCGTATTCTTATTTTTATCAGACCATCCCTCGCAAGAATCAACAATTAATGCCTTTGCTTCTTCTCTTGAAAATCCTAAAATATGAATTAAATATGCAATTTTTCTTGCAATCCATGGTGCAGAATATGAAGTTCCTTTAGTTAAATGTTCTATATTTATATTGTCACATATATTTATGAAACCATCTAAATCTTTTCCAGAATCTCCTCCAAAATAGCTGACATCTGGTTTAACATAAAATGATAGTACTTCTCCTTCTCTTGTATATGATGTTGGATTATTATATTTATCTACTGCATTTACGACCATTGAATTCAGTGAATCTGCTGGAGCTCCTATCTTCATATTCTTTTTTGTACTATTTAAAGGCATATTAGTTCCTGCTATAACAAAAATAACATCATATTTTGTTTGCAATTCATCCAAGAAAGCAGCTTCTGGAGATATAAAATTTTCATTTATTTCTTTATCTGAACCTAAAGATAAATTCCAAACTTTTATATCTCTATTCTCATCTAATATTTTTTCTATTGCTTTAATTATTTTAAACGAACTAAATTGGTGTCCTAAAGCAACTCCAAAATGTCTTACTTGAAAGTTACCACACCCATCATCATATTTAGGATTTAATCTATGTCCATCAACAATAATAGAAGATACTCCTGTTCCATGATTGTAATCTTCATCTATTATAGCCTCTTCTGGAATTCCAACATTTTCGCTCTTTACCCAATTACTAAAATATACACCTTGTTTAAATGGTTTATCTATAACTCCTATTGTTGGTTCATTAGTTGGATTTTTAATATATCTATTTTGTACTGTTTCATTGTTACTTCTCTTTTCCTCAGCTGGAATTTCAGAAAGATCTTTTATAGACATAGCAATCAAATATGAAGCATTTTTATTTAGTTTTTCCAAAGAATTTTTGTCTAATAATATTGTATTATTCGGTAATATATTTCCTTGACTTACATCTATATCTAGTGATTTCATTAAATCTATTATATCTTTTTCTGTTTCATAAATAGATACTATGGTTTCTTCTTTATACTCTTTTATATTTTCTTCCACATTAAATTTTTCAACATTATTTGCATCTACAATAAATTGCAT
>CARBKU010000046.1 GCA_948946035.1 uncultured Clostridia bacterium | reverse complement strand
TTAGATTTAAAATTATTTAATAAACAAGAAAAAGTAATAAAATCTAGGCTTGTGATATATACTATAACAGAGCTTTTAGGAAATGCACAAGGTATTGAAAAGATACATATAGAAGATATTATAAAGTTATGTGGTAATAATATTGGGAACAAATATCTAACTCCAAATAAAAAAATAAAAGTTTTAGTAAAAAAACAAAAAGTTTATTTTATAAACCAAGCATAAGTAGCCGTAGTATATGAAAAAAAGCAAAGTAATTGTAATAAAAAAGTCATATAAAAATGATTGAAAAAGAAAATTATATATGTTATAAATTCAATGTAAATTAAACACAAGGAGGAATTATTTTGAAAAACGGGATTAAAACATTAGCTATGTGGCTAATAATAGGAGTTATATTTATTGTTGTGTTATCATCAATAGTAGAAAATAGTGATTCAAAACTAAAATATTCAGAATTAATTACTAATATTAATAGTGGGAAGGTAGAAACTATAGAAATTGATTCAAATGGAACAACAGCAACAGTACAATTAAAAGATGAGAAAGTAAAAAAAGAAGTTAATATACCAAATATGGAAAGCTTTATGTATTATACAGAAGATTTCTTAAAAGAGGGAGCATTTACACTTGAAGAAAAATCACAATCTATATTTGTTACAATATTAAGTCTATTAACACCATTTGGGTTATTAATAATATTCTTTATATTTTGGTTCTTTATGATGGGTGGAGCAAACAATGGAAACCCAGGAAGTAAAACAATGTCATTTGGAAAAAGTAAAGCAAGAATGATGACACCAGCAGAGAAGAATAAAATAACATTTGAAGATGTAGCAGGTGTTGATGAAGAAAAAGAAGAATTAGAAGAAATTGTAGAATTTTTAAAAAATCCAAAAAAATTTACAGATATGGGAGCTAGAATTCCAAAAGGAGTATTATTAGTTGGTCAACCAGGAACAGGTAAAACACTTTTAGCAAAAGCAGTAGCAGGAGAAGCAGGAGTACCATTCTTTATAATAAGTGGATCTGACTTTGTTGAAATGTTTGTTGGTGTTGGTGCTTCAAGAGTAAGAGATTTATTTGATCAAGCTAAGAAAAATGCACCATGTATTATATTTATAGATGAAATTGATGCAGTTGGACGTCAAAGAGGTGCAGGACTTGGCGGAGGCCATGATGAAAGAGAACAAACACTAAACCAATTATTAGTAGAAATGGATGGATTTGCTGAAAATGAAGGTGTTATTGTATTAGCAGCAACAAATAGACCAGACGTATTAGATAAAGCATTATTAAGAGCAGGTAGATTTGATAGACAAATTGTTGTTGGAGCACCTGATGTTAAAGCAAGAGAACAAATATTAGAAGTTCATAGTAGAAAGAAAAGATTAGCAGAAGATGTAGATTTAAAGGTAATTGCAAAAAATACTTCTGGATTTGCAGGAGCTGATTTAGAAAATGTATTAAATGAAGCAGCACTTTTAGCAGCAAGAAGAAACTTAGAAGAAATTGGAATGAAGGAAATTGAAGATGCCATGGTAAAAGTTACTATGGGACCTGAAAAGAAAACTAGAGTAAGAAGCGAAAAAGAAAACAGACTAGTAGCATATCATGAAGCAGGTCATGCAGTAGTAAGTCACTACTTAGAAACACAAGATCCTGTTCATCAAATATCAATAGTACCAAGAGGTATGGCTGGTGGTTATACAATGTATAGACCAACAGAAGATAAATCATTTATGTCTAAGACAGAAATGGAAGAAAATATAGTTTCTCTTTTAGGAGGAAGAGTTGCAGAGGCATTAATACTTAATGATATATCAACAGGTGCAAGTAATGACATTGAAAGGGCAACTAAAATTGCAAGAAGTATGGTTACAAAATATGGAATGAGTGATAAAATAGGTGCAATAATGCTTGGTTCTAGTCAAGAAGAAGTATTTTTAGGAAGAGATTTTGCACAAAGCAAAGAATACTCAGAAGAAACAGCTGCTATTATAGATGAGGAAACAAAGAATATTGTAGATAGTGGATATAATAGAGCAAAACAAATTTTATCAGATAATGTAGATAAATTGCATCAAGTAGCTGGTGTTTTGTTAGAAAAAGAGAAAATTGAGGCAGAAGAATTTGAAGCTATATTTGGAAAAGAATAATATACTAATTTATAAAGTTACCAAAAGGAACTATGTTCTATTAGGTAACTTTTGGTTATATTTACAGTTTTACAAAATTGTCAAATTCTATATCCTCAAGATTTTATTAAGTAAAGAATATATAATTTCGGCAATTTTGTGTAACTGTGATTGTAATTACATTTTTTGACAATATTATTAAAATATTGAAAATCAATACTGAAAATGATATAATATACTAGTATATGGCATAGTATAGAGAAAATAAATTTTAAAGAGAGAAATATAAATATGAAAAAAATAACAATATATATAATAGAATTTATTATTTTTGGATTAGCAGTAACTAGTGTACTATCAGCAAGCAATTCAGATATAGCAAAAGCTAATTTAACTAGCTCAATGCAAGAAGTAAAAGGTGGGCAAGAAGTTGTAGTGACTCTAAAATTTGATAAATATAAGGAAAAAATTAAAGGTATTAATGCATTTAAAGCGACACTAGATTATGACAAAGAAATATTTGAAAAAGTAGAGCAAAAAGATTTTAAAGTAAAAAATGATTGGGAAGAATTAAAATACAATCAAGGAACAGGAGAATTTGTAGCAATAAAAAAAGCAGGAAGTAGAGAAGAAGATATTGTACAAATTGTGTTAAAAGTAAAAGAAGATGTAGAGCCTGGAAAAACTAATATAGCAATAGAAAATATTATTACATCAGAAGGAATTGAAGATTTATTGCTAAATAATACAAATATTCAGATAGACATTATAAAAGACCAAATATTAACTCCAGACCAAATCACATCTGAAAAATATAAAATAGAAGGTGAATTTATTACAAGAATTCTACCAGAAACAAAAGTAAGTGAATTTATTAAAAATGTAACAACAGATCAAGAATTAGTATTTATAGACAATAATGGTAATGAACTAAAAGAAGATGATATTATACCAACAGGAACAAAACTAAAAGTAGGTTCTACAAAGCAATATACACTTATAGCAATAGGAGACATAGATAGAGATGCAAAAATTACTATAAATGACCTTGCAAAAGCAAAATTACACTTAATTGAATCTGAAATACTAAGTGGAATAGAATTAAAAGCAGCAGATGTAGATGGAGATAATGATGTAACAATAAATGATATAGCACAAATTAAATTAGTATTAATAGGTTTAAAGGAATTAAATGAATTAAAATAATAATACATAGAGAAAAGAAATGGAGGTTCATATTATGAAAGATATAATAAAAGATAAATTAGGCAAAAATCAATTATGGCTTAAAATAAGTATTTTTGTAGTAATATTTTTGTTAATATCGTTAGGTGTAATTTATGCTAATAATATAAATAAAGGAGAATTAAATGGTGATGGAAAAGTAGATTATGCAGATGTTAGATTATTAGAAGAACATTTAATTCATTTAAAAGAATTGCCAGAAGACAAATTAAAAAATGCAGATATGAATAATGATGATAAAATAACAGTAACAGATTTAACCTATTAATACATAAAATAGAGAAGACCTTAGATTATAATGTAACTATAGGAAATGTACAGGTAAGTAATTACTATCCAAATAAAAACGAAGAAATAACATTAAGTTTTGATGCAGATGTAAATTATGGAGGAGTTATAAAAACAATTACTCTTAATGGAAAAGAATACGAAATAGCAAGAAATGAAGCAAATCAAAACTTATATGAAATTACAGTAAATGTAGGAGATACAAGTGGAGTAAAGGAATACAAATTTGAAAAAGCAAATTTAAAAAATGGAGAAGAAATTAAACTAGATAATACAGTTAAAGTTGATGTATTAAAAACAATTCCAGAAATTGTAGGTTGGACATTAGGAGAAGATATAGAAAAATCAGAACTAAAAATATTTTTTGATGTATTAGATCCAGATAATGCATTTAAATCAGGTTCATACAGAATTACTGAAAAGATAGATGGAACAGAACAAAAAGAAGATACTGATAAGATAGAAAATGAGATAAGTACAGGAAATATAATAGCAGATAGTAACAATATAAATGTAAAAGTAGAAGAAAATAAAAAATATGAAATTATGATATGCATTGATTACAATCTAGATACAGATACTTTAGAACAAGAAGGAGATAATGAAGGAAATATTATAAAAGTTGAAGAACTAAGCCTTGTTGTAGATTATAATTTTGACTTATCTAATATAAAAACTTATAAATATAAAGACGGACAAAAAGAAAATGTAGAAGAATTTAGTATAGGAGAACATATAGTACTAGAATTTAATAGTACAAATGAAACAGAATGTGTACCTAAAAGAGCAGTTATAAATGGAAAAGAATATGAAGTTTCAGGAGAAAATGATACATATGAAGTACTTGTAGATGGATTTGATGCTGTAGGAGAGCAAACAATTAGGATAGAAAAAATTATTTTAAGTAATGGAAAAACATTTGAAATAAATGAAGAATTATCAGTAGAAATAATAAAAAATGCTCCAACAGCCGTAAAATTTAGTGCTAATGAAAATGTAGAAGAAAAATATATTAAAATTGATCTTTATTTAAAAGATGATGATAAAACAATAACAGATCTTGAAGCAAAAGTATTTGATGAACAAGATAATGAAATTTCAAGCCAAAACTTAAAGGGAAGTTTATTAGATGAAAATATAACTAATGGAACAGATGAAGATTTAAAAAATACATATTACATAAGTGCAAATTTAAATACAAGTGAAACGACAAGATCAGATATATATATAATAAAAATATTTGCAAGTTACAATTTAGTTGAAAATAATGAAAATTATGCGCATATAAATAAAGTTATATTAGAAGAAGAATTAGAGGCTACTCCAGTTGTTGATATAAAAAATGTAGAAGTTTCAAATAAATATCCTGAAAAAGGAGAAAATGTAACTTTAACATATAAAATAGAAACAAATAAAAAACAAGCTGAAATAACACATATAAAAGTAAATAATCTAAGATGTAAAGCAACAAAACATATAGATGATGAAGAAAATGTAACATATTCTGTAACATATAATGTAGGAGAAAGTGCAGGAATTCTAAATTTAAATACAACAGAATTTGAATTTGAAAAAGACTTATCATGTAAAGTAAATAATAGTGTGAAAGTGGATGTATTAAAAACTAAAATAACAAGTGAAGCATTTACACAAGTAGATGATGTAGACAATAGAGCTGTTACACTAACTTCTAACATAATAGACTCAGATAATTCATTGATAGAGTTAAAAGTAGATCTTGTAAGAAATAGCGATAACCAAATAGTTAAAACAAAAACATTTAGTGCTGAAGAAGTTACAACTAATTCTGGAAAAGTTACATTTAGAATTGATGAATTAGAATTAGAAACAGAATATACATTAGTTGCAAAAGTTACATATGATAGAGACACAAATACAATTGAAGAACAAACAAATAAAAATTATGTAGAAGATGAAGAACTTAGAAGAAGACCAATTCAATTAATTGCAGATTACGAAATAAAAATAAACAATATAAAAACATATAATGGAGAAAAAGAAACAAGGTATTTTGAAAGAGGAGAAGAAGTAACAGTAAAATTTAGTAGTACAAACAAAACAACTGATTTCTATCCAGTAAAAGCAGTTATAAATGATAAAGAATATGAATTAGAAAAACAAGGAGAAGAATATAAAGCGAAAATACCAGTAGTTTCAACATATGGACCAA
Source organism: uncultured Clostridia bacterium (assembly GCA_948946035.1). Classification (GTDB taxonomy): domain Bacteria; phylum Bacillota; class Clostridia; order TANB77; family CAG-508; genus CAG-269. The sequence continues at coordinate 2,460 of CARBKU010000046.1, read as the reverse complement.
AAACAATTAAAATTGAAAAGATAATTTTAAATAATACAGTAGAAATAGAAATTACAGAGAATAATGAAACAAGTGTAGGAATTTTAAAATTGAGACCAACTGTTGAAGATTTCGCATATACAGAAGATGAGAGTGGAAATAACATTAATGTAGAATTTACAGTAAATGACCCAGAAGAAACAATAACAGGTGGAAAAATACTAGTACTAAATGATAGCGGAAAACAAGTAAAAGAAGAAAACTTTAATCGTAATTCAAATGGTATTACATTCCCAAAAGGAACTAGCGAAGGGTATGTAATAAAAGTATTAGCAGATTATGACTTAGATACAAATGAAGTTACAGAAGGAGATAATGAATATACAGAACAAGAATTAATATCAGAAGAAATAAATGTAGATCGTTTAATTGAATTTAAAGATATTTCTTCTATTGAACTTTATAAACAAAACGGAAATAATGTAGAGAAAATAAAAAATGTGGCAATATCAGATTTAAATGATTTAACTAAATTTGCAATAAAAGTAAATATGGAAAATGATAGATCTTTTTATACTTCAATAAGGGAATCTAAAATACAGGACAACAATTTAAAATTTGTTTTAGATTATGACCAAATAATTCAATATGAAGGTGAAGAAAAGAGAAATCAATTAGAAGTAGAATATGGATACATAGAGGAAGGTATTGCTGATCAGAATGATTTAGAAAACTTAATTAGTAAAATAAAAGCAAATCCAAGTGGAAGTTTCAATTTATATAAAGATTATGATGCATCTGAAATAAATAAAGACACAGTTTTAATAGATTTAGGAGACATAGCTTTCACAGGAACTATAAATGGTAATGGTCATAAAATTTATAACTTAAATAAACCATTATTTAAGAGCCTTGAAGGTGCAACAATTACTAATCTTATTTTAGAAGATGTAACATTAGCAGCAGCAACTTCTAATGGAACTGTGGCAAATACTGCTACAAATGCTAATATTAAAAATGTTCATATTAAGAATTTGAATTTAACATCAAAGGCAAATGCAACAGCAGGATTTATTGGTACAGTTACTGGTGGAATTATTGAAGAATGTAGTTTGACAAAGTTTAATGTATCAACATCTGGACATATAAGAATTGCTGGTATTGCTGGATATATGGCAGGTGGAACAATTAAAAATTGTTATGTAGAAGGAACTGTAAATTCAAAACAAAGTAAAGATGGTAATGGAATAGGAAGTATTATTGGGCATGGAACTGGAGCAACACCAATTACTATTGAAAATTGTATTTCTAAAGTAGAATATATATGGACTGGTGGTGGAGTTAGATATAATGGTGGTATTATAGGATTATCACAAAGTTCAAATGCAGTTTTGAAAAATAATATAAGTTTATCTACAGGTACAGGATTATATAAAGTACATGGTTCTAATATTGCTAGAACATCTACAAATAATTATGAATTGGAAGAATCAACATCAACTTCAAATAGTTCAGGTGAAATAGTAAAAACTGTATCAAAAAGCAATATTACAAGTGGGTTCTTTAAAGATACAGCAAACTTTGACGAAAATATTTGGAATTTAAGTGAAACATCTTATGATAAGCTACCTACATTAAAAAATGATGATCCAAACAACAAAGAGGAAGAGGAACAGGCAAGTATATATATACCAGATTATACAAGAATTAAAAAATTAGAAAGTTACCAAAAAGATAAAGAAAACCTTTATTACAATATGTATAGATTAATGCCATTTTATGATGCAAAATACTGTGTGAAAGATGGAAACCTATTTGAAAAAGAACATATATTAAATACAAAAGTTATTAAAAATGTTTTACCTTTTGATGAAAATGGTAAATTAGTATTAGCATTATCAGAAGAACAGAAAGATAAGATAAAAACAATCAAGATTTTATTTACAGATAATGAAACAGTATCTTACCAAGTAAGTTATAAAAAAGTACAAGGAAATATAGTACATTATAAAATAGAGGAATTAGGAATAGATTATACTTTTGACAAATACTTAGTTAATACACAATCTAATTCATATCAATATATTGTTAATCAAGTAAAAGCATTTGATTTTACAGAAAACCTTGCAATATTAGCGGAAGGAAATGAAGTTAGAACAACTACAGAAAATTATGAAGTTGTTAAAGCAGATGCTGAAAACTTTGCAATGAAATTATTAGCTAATAATGAAATATATTCAATTACAACAGCAAATTCAGTTGTAGATAACAAAATTAAAAATGAGTTGACTACAGATAAAATGTTAGAAAAACTAGCATATGTATATAACTATTATAATCGTTATTATAATATTGAAATTGGCGGAATTAATATGTCAGACATAGTATTCTTCGACTCTATAATGTTTAATGACAACTTAAACTCTATTAATATGACAAATGCATTTATTAATGCAAATGCTACAGATAGATCTACAAATA
>CARBKU010000045.1 GCA_948946035.1 uncultured Clostridia bacterium | reverse complement strand
AAGAAAATTCAAAATGTATTGAAAAAAACACAAAAAAAATAGAGGAAAATTCAAAAAGAATAGATGCAAATACAATACAGATAGAGAAAAATACAAAGAAAATAGAAGAAAACACAAGACAAATAGAGGAAAATTCAAAAAGAATAGAAGCAAACACAATACAGATAGAAAAAAATACAAAGAAAATAGAAGAACATACAGCACAAATAGAAAAACTAACAGAGAAAGTAGAAGAAAATACAGAACAAATAGAAAAACTAACAGAGAAAGTAGAAGAACATACAGTACAAATAGAAAAACTAACAGAGAAAGTAGAAGAAAATACAAGACAAATTAAAGAAATTGCGAATGAATTAAAATTACTTAAAGAAGAAGTAAGAGAATTGCCTAAGAAAATTTTCGAAGAAATGGACAGAAGATTTGAAAAGCAAACTAAGGAGATAGCATTAGAATTAAGAAACATAGTAGATTATATTTATGGCAAAGAAAATAAAAAGATAAACAAGTTAGAAGAAAACTTAAACAAAGAAATAACAAATAATAAAGTATCTCACGATGGTTACAATGCAAAAATATATAAAATTGAATTATCACAATCAAACTTAGAATCAAAAGTATATGACTTAGAAAATACTAAAAAAGTTATTAACAATGTATAAAATAAAAGAAAAAAGCACATACCTATAATATATAAAAAAGGAATGTGTTTTTTTTGAAGGGAAAATATGGAGTTTAATATAGCTAGAACAATAAAGAGAGGAAGGAATTAAATTGAAAGAAAAAAATAAAGATAAAGAAAAGCAAGTAGAACGAGGAATTTCAGAAGTAGGTGAAGATGCAACAAAATATGGAGAATTTATTTCATCATATTTTGCTTGGGTATCACTACCACAGCAAAAAGAAAAAGTAGAAGAATTACAAAATATAACAGAAAAACAAGAAAATGAGAGAAAAAGAGAGTAAATAGAAGGAAAAATAGTAAAAACTAAAATAAAATAGAGACAAAAGTCAAAAAAGGTCAAACTTTGTATTTGAAAAAAAGCAAAAAATATTTTATAATAATAAAAGTCAAAGAAAGTCAAAGTCAGAAAAGGAGAATGTTGTAATGAGAATTTCGGACATAATAGAAGAATTTATTAAAGATTTATTTGATGAAGATAATGAACAAATTGAAATACAAAGAAATGAATTAGCAGAGCAATTTAATTGTGTACCATCACAAATAAATTATGTTATAGCAACAAGATTTAAGCCATCACAAGGATACTATGTAGAAAGTAAACGTGGTGGAGGAGGTCATATATTAATAAAAAAATTATCAAATACAAAAGAAGACTATATAATGCATATAATTAGAAATATAGGAAATGAATTAACAGCAAATGAAGTTGACATTTTAATAAGTGATTTTCTTACTTACAACATTATTACTACTGGTGAAGCAAAACTAATAAAAGTTGCAACGAGTGACAATGTATTAAGTATAAGTAAAGACATAAGAGATGAATTAAGAGCAAAAATATTAAAAAATATGTTACTTAACATAGAATAATAAAATAAGGAGGAATTAAAAATGTTGTGTGATAATTGTGGAAAAAGGGAAGCAAATGTAAAATATTCAGAAAATATAAATGGAAGAAAAAAAGAATTACATTTATGTGAAAAATGTAGTCAAAAATTAGGAATAGGAAATATGGATTTTAATATGCCAATAGACTTTTCAAGTTTTTTTGGAGAATTACTAGAAGATTTTGGAACAACAGAGTTTATGCCACTATTTAATGATGTAAAAAACTTAAAATGTGAAAATTGTGGTTATACATTTGAAGATATAGTAAATACAGGTAGATTAGGATGTGGAAATTGTTACAATGTATTTGAAGAAAGATTGGATCCAATAATTAAAAAAATTCAAGGAAGCAGTATACATATAGGAAGAACAGGGAAAATGATTGATACTCAAATAGGAAAAAAATTTGATAAAAATAAAGAAGATAACAATAATAAAGATATTTCAGAATTAGATAAATTACAAAATAGCTTAAAACAAGCGATTAAAGAAGAAAGATACGAAGATGCAGCTAATATAAGAGATGAAATTAAAAAGCTAAATGATAAAAAATAAAAAGGAAGTGAGAAAATGAATTGGTATTTACAAAGCAGTAATAATTCCGATGTTGCAGTTAGTACAAGAATTCGATTTGCAAGAAATTTTAATGATTTTAAATTTAATTTAAATAATAAGGAAGAAATAGAACAATTAGAAAATGTAATAAAAAATAACTTGTATCAAATTGGATATGGTTTGAAATTTTTAAAACTAAAAAATATGGATGACATTACAAAAATGAGTTTAGTAGAAAAACATTTATTAAGTCCAAATTTTGTTTTAAAAAGAAACGAAACAGGAAGTATACTAATTAATGATGAAGAAAATATTTGCATTATGATAGGTGAAGAAGACCATTTAAGAATACAAGTATTTAATTGTGGATTAGATTTAGACAATACTTTAAATTTAGCAATAGAATTAGACGAGAAAATTGGAGAAACTATCGGGTATGCAATAAATAAAAAGTATGGATATTTAACAAGTTGTCCAAATAATTTAGGAACAGGTCTAAAGGCATCTGTTATGGTGCATTTACCAGCATTATCAAAAACAAAAAATACACAAAGAATATTAGATGCTATAAATAATTTTGGTATCAATATTAGAGGAATTTATGGAGAGAGTACTGAAGGTACAGGAGATATGTACCAATTGTCTAATCAACAAACACTGGGAATTTCAGAAAAAGAAATTGTAAAAAATCTAAATATTATAGTAGAAAAAATTATTGATCAAGAAAGACAGGCAAGAAAGATATTGGCAAAAGATCAATTGGATCTAGAAGATATGATTTACAGAAGTTATGGTATTTTAACAAATTGTAGAAAAATATCTTTAGAAGAAGTAAGAGATTTATTGTCAAATATTAAATTGGGAACTGATTTAGGACTTATAAATGAGTTGACAGATTTAAAAGTACAAAAGTTGTATTTGTATACAAAGCCAGCAAATCTTCAAAAATATTTGGGAAGTCAGTATGAAGCAATTGAACGTGATATAAAAAGAGCGGAAGTAATACAATCAATTATAAAAGAATAAAAATATTCTAAAGATAATTAGTAACAGTAAAAAAGTGTTAAGGGGGAATAGAAAAATGACATATAATTTTACAGGAAGAGCAAAAAAGGCAATAGAAATTGCAAATGAGTTAGCAATAGAATTAGGGCATAATTATATAGGAACTGAGCATATTTTATATGGTTTAGGAAAAGAAGGGAGTGGAGTAGCTTCTAAAGTTTTAGAAAATCAAAAGATTACACCAGAGGATATTATAGATAAAATTGTTGAGCTAATTGGACAAGGAGGAGATATTGATGAAACACTAGGGTTTACCCCAAGAACAAAAAGAGTTATAGAAACAGCTTTTGTTGAAGCAAGAAAGTTAGGTTATAATTATATAGGTACAGAACATTTATTAATTTCTATATTAAAAGAAGGAGATAGTATTGCAGCTAGAATACTATTAGAATTAAATGTTAATATACCTAAATTATATAATGAAATTGTTAAAGTAATTAATGAAGGAGAAGATTTAACTTCAAATGATAGAGAAAAAAGTGGAAAAGAAAGTAAAAGAGGTAGTTATAACCAAACAAATACTTTAAATCAATTTGGAGAAGATTTAACAAAAAAAGCAGAAGAGGGAAAGTTAGATCCAATTGTTGGTAGAAAAGAAGAAATAGAAAGAGTAATACAAATATTATCAAGAAGGACCAAAAATAATCCATGTTTAATTGGAGAACCAGGTGTTGGTAAGACAGCCGTTGTAGAAGGATTAGCACAAAAAATTATAGTTGGAGATGTACCAGAAATTTTAAAAGATAAAAGAGTGGTAACAATGGACATTTCAAGTATGGTTGCAGGTGCTAAATATAGAGGAGATTTTGAGGAAAGAATAAAAAAGGCTTTAGATGAAGTAAAAAAAGTAGGAGATGTCATTTTATTTATTGATGAGATGCATACTATTGTTGGAGCAGGAGCAGCAGAAGGTGCAATTGATGCAGCAAATATTTTAAAACCACTTTTAGCAAGAGGAGAAATACAACTAGTTGGTGCAACAACATTAAATGAATATAGAAAATATATTGAAAAAGATTCAGCACTAGAAAGAAGATTTAGTCCTGTTACTGTAGATGAACCAACAGAAAAAGATACAATTGTTATACTTAAAGGAATTAGAGATAAATATGAGGCACATCATGGTGTGAAAATTACAGATCAAGCAATTGAGGCAGCAGTTAAGATGTCTACAAGATATATTAATGATAGATTTTTACCAGATAAGGCAATTGATTTAATTGATGAAGCAGCATCACGTGTTAAGTTAAAAACTTATACAGAACCAGATAATTTAAAACAATTAGAAGAAGAAATTGAAGAAGCCAGAAAAAATAAAGAAGAAGCGGTAAAAATGCAAAAATTTGAAAAAGCAGCAAGTTTAAGAGATAAGGAAAAAGAATTAAGAGAAAAATATGAAAAAGAGCAAAAAAAGTGGAAAAATAAGAATACAAAACAAGTAACAGATATTACAGAAGATAATATAGCAGAAGTAATTGCAAGTTGGACAGGAATTCCAGCTAAAAAGATAACAGAGAATGAAAATGAAAGATTAAAAAATTTAGAAAAAAATCTTCATGAAAGAGTAATTGGACAAAACGAAGCGGTAGAGGCTGTTGCAAAAGCAATAAGAAGAGGAAGAGTAGGATTAAAAGATCCCAAAAGACCAATTGGTTCATTCTTATTTTTAGGTCCAACAGGTGTAGGAAAAACAGAATTGTCAAAAGCATTAGCAGAAAGTTTATTTGGTGACGAAAATGCAATGATTAGAGTAGATATGTCAGAATTTATGGAACCACATTCTGTATCAAAATTAATTGGGTCACCTCCAGGATATGTTGGATTTGATGAAGGTGGTCAATTGACAGAAAAAATAAGAAGAAAGCCATATTCAGTAATCTTATTTGATGAAATTGAAAAAGCGCATCCTGATGTTATGAATATGTTATTACAAATTTTAGAAGATGGTAGATTAACAGATTCTACACGGAAGAACTGTTAACTTTAAAAATACAGTAATTATTATGACATCAAATATAGGTGCAAGATTAATTACAGATAAGAAAATGTTAGGTTTTTCTCAAACAGGTGATAAGAGCGAAGAAGAAAATAAAGAGTATGAACAAACTAAAAAAGAGGTTATGGAGGCATTGAAAAAGGAATTAAGACCAGAGTTTATAAATCGTATTGATGAGATTATTGTTTTCCATAAGTTGACTGATGATGAGGTTAATCAAATTATTGATATTATGTTAAAAGAAGTAACTAATAGATTATCAGACCAAAAAATTAAAGTTGAGTTGGAACCAGATGTTAAATATTTGATTGCAAGTAAAGGTATTGATAGGAATTTTGGAGCAAGACCACTTAGAAGAACTATCCAAAGTGTCTTAGAAGATAAGTTAGCAGAAGAGATTTTGGATGGGAATTTAAAGAAAAATAGACTTTCTAAAATTGGTGTTGAAGATGAAAGAATAGTTGTAAAAAAATAAAAGGAAGCCATTATGAGCATTTCAATAAGGACAATTTTATTGATAATGATCATAAGGTTTTTAAACAGTGTAGTTTGTACTATACTGTTTTTATATTCTCTTTTAACATTTTTGAAACACTGCGTAAGCGACCAAACGAGCTATGCGACACACAAAGTGTAAAAAATCATATATTATAACCTACTCTTGTAAAAAGCGAAACTTGAATATTATTTTTTATTGAAAACATATATATTTATTGTTATAATATACACTATATATGTCAATTATTAATGCAGATTGGAGAAAAAATGAAAGTAGGAATTGGTCAAGATAGTCATAAAATAGATATAGAAATCAAAATAAAAAATTAATATTAGGTGGAATTGAATTTGAATAAAATTTTTCTTTATTAGCTAATAGTGATGGAGATGTTGTCTTACATGCTATTACTAATGCGATTTCAGGAGTTACATGTAAAAATATATTAGGAAAAATTGCAGATGAGATGTGCAATAAAAGAGGAATTAAAAATAGCGAAGAATATTTAAAAGAAGCTCTTAAATATTTAAACGAACCAATAACTCACATTTCGATATCAATAGAATGCAAAGTCCCTAAAATAAATGCTAAAATTGAAGAAATGAGAAAAAATATAGCTAGAATATTAAATATAAATGACAATTGTGTCGGTATCACAGCAACTTCAGGTGAAGAGTTAACAGAATTCGGAAAAGGTAATGGCATTAATGTTTTTGCTTGTGTTAGAGTAGAATAGTTTTGATAGAAAAGGTGTGAAAAATTGATGAATAAAATATATCTAAAAGCAAGGGCAAAGATCAATTTAAGTTTAGAGATACTAAATAAAAGAAAGGATAATTACCACAATATAAAATCAGTATTTCAAAAAGTTAATTTATATGATGAAATGTATATAGAAAAAACTGATACTAACTTTATGATAGTTACTAGATAAGTTTTCTTTATCATAAAAGGTAGAAAAAGTCAAAAAAAGATGTTATAATGAAAATGTTAAAAATTTAGAAATGGATATGGTGATAATATGTTAGAAGATATTAACTCTCCAGAAGATGTAAAAAAGCTAACAATAAAAGAAAAGAAACAATTAGCAGAAGAAATAAGAAAATATATAATAGAAATAGTATCTGAAAATGGAGGACATTTAGCTTCAAATTTAGGTGTTGTAGAGTTAACAATTGCATTACATAGTGTATTTAATTTGCCAGAAGATAAAATTGTTTGGGATGTAGGTCATCAAACTTATACACATAAAATTATTACAGGAAGAAGAGAAAAATTAAAAACACTAAGAAAATTAAATGGAATTGCGGGATTTCCAAAAACAAATGAATCTGAAACAGATTGTTTTAATACAGGACATAGTAGTACATCTATATCAGCAGCACTAGGAATGGCAAGAGCAAGAGCGATAGAAGGTAAAAATAACTCAGTTTTGGCTATTATTGGTGATGGTGCTTTAACAGGTGGTATGGCATTAGAAGCGCTAAATGATGCTGGATATAGTGGAGCAAAACTAACTGTAATATTAAATGACAACGAAATGAGTATATCAAAAAACATTGGCGGAATGAATTTATTACTTAGTAAACTAAGAACAAAAAGAACATATACAAAATCTAATGTTTCTATTAAAAAATTTATAAGTAAAATACCAGCATTAGGAAAGCCAATTGTTAAAATTGTGCAAAGAATAAAAAGAAGTATTAAACAATTAATAATTCCAAAGATGTTTTTTGAAGATATTGGATTTAGTTATTTAGGACCAGTGGATGGACATGATATTGAAGAATTAGAAAGAATGTTAAAAATAAGTAAAAAATTAGAAGGACCAGTGTTGATACATGTTTTAACTAAAAAAGGGAAAGGCTATAAAATAGCAGAAGAAAGTCCAGATAGATTTCATGCAACAGGACCTTTTGATATTGAAACTGGAAAAACAAAAAAAGAAAAGCAAAAAGATTATTCAAAAGTATTTGGAGATAAATTAGTTGAATTAGCAAAAAAGAATAATAAAATTGTTGCAATAACAGCATCAATGAAAGATGGAACAGGACTTACAAAATTTCAACAGGAATTTCCAAATAGATTTTTTGATATAGGAATTGCAGAACAACATGCATTAGGATTAGCAGCAGGAATGGCAAAAGAAGGAACTATACCAGTAGTACCAATATATTCGTCATTTTATCAAAGAGCATATGATCAAGTAATACATGATATAGCAATTCAAAATTTACCAGTTGTAATGTGTGTAGATAGAGCTGGAATTGTAGGTGCAGATGGAGAAACACATCAAGGTACATTAGATATGGCATTTTTTAGATTAGTTCCAAACTTAACAATTATGGCACCAAAAGACTTTAAAGAATTGGAAGATATGTTGGAATATGCAGTAAATTTAAATAAGCCAGTGGTAATTAGATATCCACGAGGTGGAGAAGATAAAATACAATTTGTTAAAACTACAAAAATAAAAGAAGGAAAAGCAGAAAAATTAAGAGAAGGAAAAGACTTAACAATAGTGGCAATTGGAAAAACAGTATCAAAAGCAATGAAAATAGCCAATGATATAGAAAAAGATAATATAGATGCAGAAATAATAAATGCAAGATTTTTAAAACCATTTGATAAAGAAACAATAAAAGAATCAATTGCTAAGACAAAAAATGTCATAACTAT
>CARBKU010000044.1 GCA_948946035.1 uncultured Clostridia bacterium | reverse complement strand
AAATCTTTTGTAAAAGATTACAAGGAGGATATTATGTCTCGAAATAGTAAATTAATATCTGAAAATTTAAGAGAAGAAATAGCAAAAGAATTAGGTGTTTATGAACAAGTTAAGCATGATGGTGGTAGTTGGGCTAATGTTTCATCAAAAGACTGTGGAAATATAGTTAAAAAGGCAATAGAAATAGCTAATAGATCAGTTGAAAATCAATAGTTATTTTTTCTGAAAAAACATTAATTATGTTATTTGTTTTAACATAATTAATGTTTTTTAATATGTAACAATAAACATTTTAAGGTAATTGCAAAAATATATAATTATAACCCTTCTCGCGCTATTTTAGATAATTATTTAGCTAATAAAAAATATTGTTAAAATTTTATAAACAACTTAGAACTTTGACATTTTTTAAAAATATAAATATAATATAAAAAAATATTAAAAAATGAGAGGTTTTTATATGAAAAATATATATGTTAAAGACATATTAAAACTGGTAAATGCAGAATTGATTGTAGGAAATCAAGAATTAATTTGCGAAAATTTTTCAAAAGATACTAGAATAATAAAAGAAAACGATATTTATATTGGAATCAAAGGAAAAAGCTTTGATGGAAGCCTATTTTGGGAGGAAGCACTAAAAAAAGGAGCAAGTTGTGCAATAATAGAAAACATAAATATAACAGAAGAAGAAAAACAAAGATATAGTAATAAAACTATAATAAAAGTAGACAATACTCTTGAAGTATTGTACAGTATAGCAAGATTTAAAAGAGAATTATACAATATACCAGTTATTGCAATAACTGGTAGTGTTGGAAAAACAAGTACTAAAGACATCGTAGCAAATGTTGTTTCAAATAAATATAAAACATTAAAAACTGAAGGAAATAACAACAACAATATAGGCTTGCCATTTACTATTTTAAAATTAAGAGAACATGAAGCATTAGTTGTAGAGATGGGGATGAACCATTTAAGAGAAATCAGTTTACTAACATCTATTGCAAAGCCAAATATTTGTATAATAACAAATATAGGAACATCACATATAGGAAATTTAGGGTCAAGAGAAAACATATTAAAGGCAAAATTAGAAATTTTAGAAGGAGCAGAAAATCCTATAGTAGTTGTAAATAATGATAATGACTTATTACATGAATGGTACGAAAATAACAAGCAAAATTGGAACATAAAAACATATGGCATAAATAATAAAAGTGATTATAATGCAGAAGACATTGAACTAAATGGAGCTAGTAGTAATTTTACTTGTACAATAAAAGGAAATAAAGAAAAAATAAAAGTTCCTGTTGGAGGGGAACACTTTGTATTAAATAGTTTATGTGCAATTACAGTAGGAACAGAACTAAAGATCGACTCTAAAAGCATAATTGAAGGAATTGAAAATTTTGAACTAACACAAAAGAGAATGGATATAAATCAATTAGAAAACGGAATAAAAGTAATTAATGATGCTTATAATGCAAGTTTAGAATCAATGAAGGCATCTCTAAAATACTTATCTAAGTTTGAAAATTGCAGAAAAATAGCAGTATTAGGAGATATGTTTGAGTTAGGAGATTATTCAAAAGAATTACATAAAAAAGTTGGTGAAGAAGTTGCAAATAATAAGATAGACTTATTAATTTGTAATGGTGAAAATTCAAAATATATATCCTCAGAAGCAGAAGAACATGGTATGCAAAAAGAAAATATATATCAGCTTGAAAGTAAAGAAAAGATATTGGAACTTTTAAAAAATATTTTAATAAGTGGAGATATTGTTTTGTTTAAAGCATCTAATGGTATGAAGTTTTTTGAATTAGTAAATGAAATATCAAAAGAAGAATTTTGGAAATAGTTGAATGAATATACTATAAATAAAGGAGAGATGAAAATGTTAAAAAAAATAGGCGTTATTTTTGGTGGAATGTCAAGTGAAAATGAAGTTTCAGTTAATTCTGCAAATTCTATTTTAAAAAATTTAGATGGGGAGAAATATGAAATATATCCAATATATATAGATATTGAAGGTTCTTGGTGGAAAGTAAAATTTAATATAGCAAAAGATATAAACATAGAAAAAAAGAAAGAAAAAATTGATAACATAATTGAATACATAAAAAAAATGGATGTTATTTTTCCAGTGTTACATGGTTTATATGGAGAAGATGGCACAATTCAAGGACTATTCGAAATGGCTAAAGTTCCATATGTTGGATGTGGAGTGCTATCGTCAAGTGTGGGGATGGATAAAGTATATACTAAAATTATATTTGAAAAAGCTGGTTTAAAACAAGCTAAATATAAATATGTAAGAAAGTATAAAGACGATTATATTTATATTGACGAAAAATTTAATGAAACAAGGCTAGCCTTACAAGATGTTACTGAATTAATTGCTAAAGATTTATCTTTTCCTATGTTTGTAAAGCCTTCAAATTCAGGTTCTAGTGTTGGAATAAATAAAGCAAGAAATATACAAGAATTAAGTGAAGCTATAAAATATGCTACAAATTTTGATAGTAAAATATTAATTGAGCAAGGAATTAGCGGAAGAGAAGTAGAATGTGCAGTTCTAGGTAATGAAGATGTTATTGCTTCTTGTATTGGAGAAGTGCTTTCAGCAGAAGAATTTTATAGTTATGATGCAAAATATAAAAATACCAAATCTAAAACAGATATTCCAGCTGAGATAGATGAAGAAATTTCAGATAAGATAAAAAGTCAAGCAATAAAGGCTTTTAAGGCAATTAGTGGAAAAGGTTTGTCAAGAGTAGATTTCTTTATAGAAAATGGTACACAAGATATTTATATTAATGAAATAAATACACTTCCAGGATTTACTGTAATAAGTATGTATCCTAAATTATTTAAAGCTAGCGGAATAGCTCATAAGGAACTTTTAGATAAAATTATAAATTTAGGATTAAATAGATAATAAATTCTCTATTCCTAATGGCAATTTTCATAATGGTTACAATTCACAGTTTAATTAATTAGATAACAAAAACTTTTAATAAAAAGTATTCAAACAAACTCAGGGTGAGCTAATCATCACAGAAATTCTAAATCCATTTTTTGGCACCCTTCCAAGACAGGCTTGAACTCTTTCCAAAAAATGAATTAAGAATTTCTAGCTTGATTACTCTACATTCGTTTGATTTTCACATTTTTTATTAGAAGTTTTTTATTAATTAATTTCAGTTAACTGTGAATTGTACCCATAATGTTAATCTTATTAAAAAAATCTATAAAAAAGTATAGATTTTTTTTTGATATATGATATAATAGCAATACCTATTTTATGGGAGGATGTTTTAAATGGTTTATAAGAATTATTATAAAATATTAGGATTAGAAACAAGTCGTGTTTCAATAGATGAAATAAAAGTAGCATATAGAGTAGCGGCTAAAAAGTATCATCCAGATTTAAATGTAGGAGATAACTTAGCTGAAGAAAAAATAAAAGATATAAACGAAGCATATAAAATATTATCAGTACCATCTTCAAAAAGAAAATATGACAGAATATGGAATTCAAAATTTTCAAAAGAAGACAAAGCTTTTTCAGGAAAAGGGCAAAAGGTAGCAATACTAAACATGTTAATTGGAAAAACAGGAAAAATAGAAAAAAAAGAAAAGAAAATACAAATAAAAGGTGAAGATATAAATACACAAATAAATATAAGCATATATGAAGCATATTTAGGACTAGAAAAATCAATATCTTTAAAAGACGAAAATGGAAAAGCAAAAACATATACAATAACAATACCAAAAGGAATAAAAAACGGTGAAAAAATCAGACTAATAGGTCAAGGCAGAAGTGGAAAAAATGGAGGAAAAAACGGAGATTTATTTATAAAAATAAATATAGAAAATGACAAAAAATTTGAACTAAAAGGAAATGACATATATACAAATTTATTTTTAACGCCATGGGAAGCGGTATTAGGTACCAAAGTAGAAGTTGAAGCAATAGATGAAGAAACAAATGTATACATACCTAAAGGAGTGCAAAATGGAGAAAAAATTAGAATACCTGGAAAAGGTTACCTAAATGAAAATGGTTTAAAAGGAGACCTAATTGCAGAAGTAAAAATTATGGTGCCAGAAAAGTTAACAGAAGAAGAACAAAAAATATTTGAAAAATTAAATAAAATATCAAAATTTAATCCAAGAAATAATAAAAAAATGTAATTAACATAACTTATTATTGACAAAACACTTTATTTTAGATATAATTAAAAATGGAGTTGTAACAAATGATAAGCTATGATAAAACATAGAAATGGGGGAAATATAATGGATAGTATTCAAGGCAAACACTTCAGTATAACTGATCCAGAAGGAGTAAACACAGTAATATATCAGTTAAATAGAACAGAAAAGGAATTTTTAAAGGATTATCCAAAATATACAGTAGAAAGGTTAGAACACACAGACGAGTTAATAGGAAATCTAAGTAGAAAAACTTTTTATGTTAGTGAGCAAAAAAAAGAAGGCAATCAAATAGTAATATTATCTTTTGCCAAAGATAAAGTAGTCATTAACAATGGAATTTTGGAGGAAGATAAAGTACGAATATCTAAAAAACCAATGCCTTTTAAATTTGACACAATATATTCAGAAAGTTCAAATGTGTATAAAGAAGTTAATTATACACCAAATTTAAAGAGGCCTATATCAATTATAGATCCAGAAACAACAGAAGAAATTAAACCAACTCTTTATTTTGATGAGCAAACAAATGAAGTAAAAGGAAAATGTAAATTAAAACCACATAAATCTTATTTTGTATTTGAAATAAGGGAAGATAGCAACAATAAGTTTAGTTTGTTAGGTGGAAGCCCAACAATCACAGATTAGGAGGAATGTAAATGAAACCATATATTGAATGGCCACCAGAAAAAAGTTGTATGTATGAGTTTGATCCAAACCCAGAAATGGTAATAAAATATGATAGAGGACCAATAAAAAATACTAATAATGAAAATAAAGGTATTGAAAGAGATTAATAAAGCTTTTACACAAGAAAAGTAGGTGAAATTATGAACTATAAAATTGAAGGAGCAATAAAAAGAAATAGAAAAAATTTTATAATATTTGCATTACTGTGGATATTAATAGCAGTAGCAATTGCTTCGCCATTTGCATATAGTTCTCATATGGCTAAAGCTGATGGAAACTTTAATTTAGAAGTCTTTATAGAAACATTTGGAACATCAATTGCAAATCCATTTGGAACATTTGGAAAAGTATTTTCAAGTGGAGCAACAAGTGGATATATTTCTACATTATTAGTAACTACCATTTTTTATTCATTATTCTTTTTTATAGGATTTGTAAAATCAGCACCAAAAAATGAATATTCAGACATTGAGCATGGGTCAAGTGATTGGAGTCAAAGAGGAGAACAATATCAAGTATTAGATAAAAACAAAGGAATTATTTTAGCAGAAGATAATTACTTGCCAGTTGATAAAAGAGGAAACGTAAATGTACTAGTAGTTGGACGGTTCAGGTTCTGGTAAATCAGCATCATATTCAATACCAAATGCATTTCAATGTTTAGGTTCTTATGTATTTACAGATCCAAAGGGAGAATTATATGATAAAACAGCAGGATATCTAAAAGAACACGGTTATGAAATAAAAGTGTTAAACTTAGTAAGACCACAATATAGTGATGGATATAATCCATTAATGCATATATCATCAGAATTAGATGTTGACGTTATAGCAAATACAGTTGTAAAAGGTCAAAAATCTGAAGGTGGTGGTTCAGATCCATATTGGGATGATATGGCTGAAATGTTATTAAAAGCATTAATTTATTATTTAATAGCAACTAGACCAGAAGAAGAACAAAATTTAGCAAGTTGTGCTGAACTAGTTAGAGCTGCTAATAACAATGGAGGAAGTAACTTATTAACAGAATTAATTAATCAACTTCCTTATGACCATCCAGCAAGAATGTATTATAAATCTATAGAAATAGCGCCAGAAAAGACATATGGTTCAATTCTAAGTTCATTGCAGTCAAAATTAGGAAAATTTGACTCAAAAGAAATTGCGGAATTAACATCAACAGATACAATAGATTTTGATGAGATAGGTAGCAAAAAGACAGCTGTTTATGTAATATCTTCAGACACACATACAGCATATGACTTTTTACTTACAATATTTTTCTCACAAATGATACAACAATTATATGATTATGCAGATAGAAATGGTGGAAAATTAAAAGAGCAAACATTCTTTATATTAGATGAGTTTGCGAATATTGGAAAAATACCAGACTTTGACAAAAAGATTTCAACATCAAGAAGTAGAAAAATTTCTTTTAGTGTAATATTACAAAATATAGATCAATTAGAAGCAGTCTATGAAAAGTCATATGAAACAATAATGGGTAACTGTGATACACATGTATTCTTAGGAAGTAACTCATATAAAACTGTAGAATATTTCTCAAAAGCCTTAGGTGAAAAAACTATTGGAAGAGATAGTGTTTCAATTAATAGAGATAGGCAAAACTGGAAGACAGGAAAAAGTGTTTCAGACCAAGTTATGGCAAGAGCATTAATGACACCAGATGAATTGCGTAGATTAGATAATGATGATTGTATTATTTTTGAAAAGGGAATAAAACCAGTAAGAGCTAGAAAATTTTATTATTTCAAACATCCAATGGCTAAAAAATTAGCAGAATTTGCTATAAGTCATAATGATATAGGAGAAATAGATAGAGGAACATGGAGAAAATATAACCCATATAATCCTTATGTAGAAAAGAAAGATGAACAGGAAGTTCAAAATTTAAAGGTAGAATCTTTAGATGACTTATTTGATGATGAAACACCAACAAATAATAAAGAAGAAATTGTACCATTTCCAGAAATAAAAGAGGAAAAAGAAGAAAAAGTAAATGCAGTTAATATAGATGGTTTAGATGATGTAGCTCCAATGTTGCCACAAGATAATAATGAAGATGAAATGTATGATTTACAAAAGGAATTGGAAGCAAAATTTGACGAGTTGTTTGGACCTTTAGAAGATAATTAAATTAATAAATAAAAGCCTACAAGCAAAAAAGTAATGCTTGTAGGCTTAAAACATGAAAAAATTGCTATCGAGGCAGAAAATTTTGGCAATACTAATATATTTTAAATAGTGCGAGAAGGTTTATAATTATATTTTTTTTGAACTATTCCAGGGTAACCGTTCAAAAATTCTTAGAAAAGTTTTAAAAACTTTTCTTTAGAATTTTTAGAATGGGGCAGTGACAAAAAAATATAATTATAAACCTTTGGGAGCGAGTAGATTATATAAATATTGCCAAAGTTTTCTGCCTTGATAGCAATTTTAAAAAACACGAAAATATTTTTGCTAATATATTGATAAAAATAAATAAATATAGTAAAATAAATTTGCAAAAAAATTAAATAATAAAATGAGGCAGAAGATTCATTTTATTGGTGCGAATAGGAGAAAAATATGAAATTTGTACACATAGCAGATATGCATTTTGATAGTCCATTTATAAATCTTTCAGACAAAGAAACTTTAGGCGATTTAAGAAGGCTAGAACAAAGAAAAGCATTCAAAAAAGCAATAGAATATGTAAAAGAAAATAATATAAAATACTTATTTATAGTTGGGGACTTATATGAGCATAAATATATAAAAAAGACAACAATAGAATACATAAATAAATTATTTGAAGAAATACCAGAATCGCACATATTTATTTCTCCAGGAAACCATGACCCAATTATCAAAAATTCATACTATAATCAATTTAATTGGAACAAAAATGTTACAATATTTGGTTCAAAAATAGAAAAAGTAGAAACAGAAGAAGCAAATATATATGGTTTTGGATTTAATGACTTTTATTGTACAGATAGTGGTATAGAAGATTTTAATATAGAAAAAAGTGAAAAATTAAATATTTTAGAAATACATGGAACTATAGATGGAGCAAATTTAGAAGACAAGCAATATAATGCTATGTCTAAAAAAATGTTATTAGAAAAAGGATTTGATTATATTGCAATGGGACATATACATAAAAAGGATTATAATACACAAACAATGCAAAAAATAGTATATCCTGGTTCTACCATTTCCCTAGGGTTTGATGAAATTGGAGAACATGGAATGATAGTTCGGAGAATTAGAAAAAGATAAAATAGAACTTGAATTTATTCCATTGGATGAAGAAGAATTTATAGAAATAGAAATAGATGTAAAAGATATAATATCTAAAGAAGAATTAGTTGAAAAGATAAATAATTTAGAAACAAGAAATAATCAATACATAAAAATAATATTAAAAGGAAATAGAAATTTTGAATTAAATACATATGAAATAATCAAATTAGTGGAAA
>CARBKU010000043.1 GCA_948946035.1 uncultured Clostridia bacterium | reverse complement strand
TTCAAAGGTTTTACGATAGTTTATACAAAAAAGGATTATCTTCTAATACTATACTACATTATCATGCTAACATAAGAAAAGCCTTAAATATGGCAGTAAAACTAGATATTATTCAAAATAATCCAGCTGATAAAATTGAAAGACCTAAGAAATCTCAATTCATAGGAGATTTTTATACATTAGATGAATTACAGTTATTATTTGAAAAAATGAAAAATGACCCATTAGAGCTTGTTATTTTAATCACTAGCTTTTATGGACTTAGAAGAAGTGAAGTTTTAGGTTTAAAATGGTCTTCTATTGATTTCGAAAAAAATATTATTACTATAAAACATAAAGTAGTTCAACGAAATGCACAGAAAAACAGGTCAATTTTATTAAAAGATAAAACAAAAAATAAATCTAGTTATCGTTCGTTGCCTTTATTACCTAGTATTGCAGATGTTTTAATTAAATATAAGACTAAAATAAAAGAGAATAAAAAAATATGTGGTGATAGTTATATTTCAGATTATGAAGATTATATTTGTGTAGATATGATGGGAAAACTTTTTAGACCTGAATATGTAACAGACCATTTTAGATTATTACTTAAAAATAATGGATTAAGACATATTCGCTTTCATGATTTAAGACATTCTTGTGCAAGTTTACTACTTTCTAAAGGTGTTCCAATGAAAGCAATTCAAGAGTGGCTTGGTCATTCTACTTATTCTACTACTGCAAATTTTTATACACATTTAGAAGATAATTATAAAACGGAGTCTGCTAATATTCTAGCCAATTGTTTAAATGTTAGTTAATAATTTTGATTTTGTTAGACATTTGGTTAGACATATAAAAAAATAAACAACTCTCATTTTTTGAAAGTCGCTTATATGAATGGCTGGGCTGGTGGGATTCGAACACACGCATGCCAGAGTCAAAGTCTGGTGCCTTACCGCTTGGCTACAGCCCAATATAAATTTGTTTATATTATAATTAAAATGGGGTGGAAGATGGGACTCGAACCCACGATCTCCAGTGCCACAAACTGGCGCGTTAACCAGCTACGCCACATCCACCATATTAAAGTGTGAATATAATTAAACACATTTAATATTATAACTAATTTCCACCCTATTTGTCAACTATTTTTTCCAAATTTTTTAATTTCCAAAACTGCTTGGATCAATACCATATTGTTTATACATCCATGTTGTATAATCAAATGGTGTTAAAGTCTCTGGTAATCCATAATCATAATTAAAAGTATCAACTTTTAAAGAAGCAATTTTAGGAGGATTTACAGGAGTACTAACTTCTGTATTTCCAGTTTCTTCTGAGTCATCAGCTGCTTTTACTTCTGTTTCTTCTATTTTATGAACAATATCCATCCCTTCTATAACTTTACCAAAAGAAGTATAATTTCCATTTAATGATGTAGATTCTTTTGTTACAATAAAGAATTGTGAACTTCCTGAGTTATAAGATTCTTTTGCTAATGATGATGAATATGAAGTATAATCACTTCTAGCCATACCTATAACACCTTCTTCAAATTTTAAAGTGTTATTAACACCATTAGATACAAATTCACCTTTTATTGAATATTCTGTGTCATCTCCATCATCTTTTAAATCTGATAATGATGCAGAACCTTGACCTGTTCCCTTTTTATCTCCACCTTGAATCATAAAATCTTTTACTATTCTGTGAAATGTTAAACCATCATAAAAACCACGATTTGCAAGTGTAACAAAATTTGCTACTGTTTCAGGTGCTAATTTTGGATATAATTCAATTTTTATTGTTCCAAAATTTTCTACCTCCATTGTTGCTATAGGATTTTTTTCTTCTAATGTTGCTTTTTTATAAAATCCATATCCAATTCCTGCTATTAATACTATTACCAAAATTAAGGCAATTATCCAAATAATATTTTTTACTTTTTCCATCTTACGTTTTCCTTTCTTTTAACTAAAAAGAAACTAGTCTTTTTAGCACATTTTTTATTATTTTATAATTTTTTATTATAGTCAACTAAACTATCTTTTTTACATTTAAATTATGTTTTCAAATAAAAACTGTTCTTGCATTCTTTTTAACGATTGTTTTATTGTTCTTGCTCTTACTTCTCCTATACCATCAACTTCATCTAAGTCTTCTATATCTGCTGCCAAAATATGCTGAAATGATTTAAATGAATCTACTAAATTTTCTACTATATTTGAAGGCATTCTTGGTATTTTGTTAAGTATTCTATACCCTTTGGTATATACTGCAATTTCATCATAATCTTCAAAATTTTCATATCCTAATATTTTTGCTATTACTGTTTCTTTTAATAGTTCTTCGTAATCTAGTTCTTCTAAAGCTTGTAAAACTTTTTGAGGTGTTCTTTTTTTTCTACCAGATACTATATAGTCTTTTATTATTAACGTTTCTTCTCTTTCTAAACCACCAATTAGTTCTTCTAGTTGCATTTTTGCTAATCTTCCATCATCACCTAATTCATATATTTGACTTTGAATTTCTTCTACTATTCTCATTACCATTTCTGCTCTTTGTATTGCTACAATTACATTTTGTAATGTTACAATGTCATTAAATTCATATTCGTTTAAAATATTTAACTTGTTATCAAATACTTTCTTATATTTTTCTAGAGTTTGTATTGCTTGATTTGCTTTGTTTAATACTACATCTGTATCTTCTAGTATGTATCTATCATTTCCTTTAAATACTGTAATAATACTTCTTCTTTGTGAAATACTTATTACTAACTCCCCTGTTTGTTTTGCTGTTCTTTCAGCTGTTCTATGTCTTGTCCCTGTTTCTAGTGTTGATATTTCATATGATGGTATTAATTGGGCATTTGCATATAAAATTTTCTTTAAATCTCCACTCAATACAATTGCTCCATCCATTTTTGCTAATTCATACAATTTAGATGATGTATAATCTTCATTAATTGTAAATCCTCCATCTACAACTTGTTTTAAAACTTCACTATTATCTGTTATTAACATTAATGCACCTGTTCTCGCTCTTAAAATGTTTTCTAGTCCATCTCTTATTGGTGTACCTGGCGCAATTAGTTTTAAGATTTCAGTAATATTGTTTTCTTTTCCTTTTCGCAATTTTAAAAGCTCCCTTCATTTCTTTGTTCCTGAGATTTTTTTTACTTCAATCCTACTTTTTTTATTGCCTCATTTACATTTCTAACGCATATTATATCTAATTTATAATTATCTTTCAAGTCTTTTTTATTACTTTCTGGTATAATACAAGTTTTAAATCCTAATTTTTCTGCTTCTTTAAGTCTTTTTTCTATATAATTAATTCTTCTTACTTCTCCTGTTAATCCAACTTCCCCCATTATTACCATATCTTTTGGAATTGATACATTTTTAAAGCTTGAAACTGTTACCATACAAATTCCTAAGTCAATTGATGGCTCATTTATTTTTAGTCCACCTACTACATTTAAATATACATCTTGTGTACCTAAAAGTATACCTGACTTTTTTTCTAAAACAGCAATTAATAATGCTAATCTATTAAAATCAATTCCATTTGCTGTTCTTTTTGGATATCCATAAATAGTTTGTGCTGTTAATGCTTGAAGTTCTACTAATACTGGTCTTGTGCCTTCCATGCTAGAAACTATACAAGAACCTACTGGATTATCTTCTCTTTCAGATATTAATATATCTGAAGGATTTAAAATCTCACACATTCCTTCCTCTCTCATCTCAAACATTCCAATTTCATTTGTAGAACCAAATCTATTTTTTACACCTCTTAAAATTCTATATGAAAAATATCTTTCACCCTCTAAATATAGTACAGTATCAACCATATGCTCTAAAACTCTAGGACCTGCTATATTTCCTTCTTTAGTAACATGCCCAATTATAATAGTAGTAATACCTCTTGATTTACATACTCTCATAACTTGTGAAGTTATTTCTCTTACTTGACTTACACTACCAGCAGCTGCTGTTATTTCTTCTGAATACATAGTTTGAATAGAATCTATAATAACCAATTTAGGATTCATATCTATTATAGCTTGATTTACAATATCAATATCGGTCTCACCTAAAAATAAAATATCTTCATTATTAATACCTAATCTATCTGCCCTTAACTTAATTTGTTCTGCTGACTCTTCACCTGAAACATAAAGAACCTTTCCATCACCATTTACCTTATCACAAATTTGTAAAATAAGAGTAGACTTACCAATACCAGGTTCTCCTCCCAATAAAATTAAAGACCCTTTAACTAATCCACCACCTAAAACTCTATCTAATTCCAAAAAACCAGTAGAATTTTTTAAAGTCTCTTTTGCCTCATAAGAATTTAATTTTTGTGGTATATTACTTTTAACCTCTTTAGACTTTAAAGAGCTATTCTTACTATCTACAACCTTTTGTTCATAAAAAGTATTCCAACTATTACAAGCAGGGCACTTTCCTAACCACTTGCTAGACTCATTTCCACATTCACTACAAACAAAAACCACTTTACTTTTTGCCATAAACTTCACCTCTTTTATTAACTATTAAGAATAACCTTAACAATATCTTCTGCAGTAATTTTAAAATATTTCATTAATTCTTCTGCTTTTCCTGATTTTCCAAAAGTATCATTTATTCCCATTCTAATTAATTTTGTAGGACATTCTGTTGTTAAAACTTCAGAAATTGCTGAACCAAGCCCTCCAATTATATTATGGTCTTCAATAGAAATCAACTTTTTAGTATCTTTTGCACATTTTATAATTATATCTTTATCAAGTGGCTTAATTGTATGCATATCAATTACTCTAACTAAAATTCCTTGTTGGCTTAATATTTCTTTTGCTTTTATAGCCTCTGCAACAGTTACACCTGTTGCAAATATTGTTGCATCTGTTCCATCTCCAATTTGCATTGCTTTTCCCACTTCAAATATAGTATCATTTTCATATACTACAGGAGTTTTCATCCTAGCTAACCTTAAATATACTGGTCCTTTTATTTTTGATATCTCTCTAACTGCCCATTTTGTTTGTATATCATCTGATGTTGAAATAACAGTCATATTTGGTAATGTTCTCATTAGAGCTAAATCTTCTATCATTTGATGTGTAGCACCATCTTCTCCTACTGTAACTCCACAATGTGTAGCACAAATTTTAACATTTAAATTAGGATAACATATACTATTTCTAATCTGGTCATATGCTCTCCCTGCTGCAAACACTGCAAATGTGCTAGCATATGGTATTTTTCCACAAGTAGCAAATCCTGCAGCAGTTGACATCATATTTGCCTCTGCAATTCCCATATCAAAAAACCTATTTGAAAATTCCTTTGCAAATATATCAGTCTTAGTAGCACCAGCTAAATCTGCATCTAATACTACTACATCTTTATTAACTTTACCTAATTCTAATAATGCTTCTCCATAACTTTCACGTGTAGCCTTATTTTCTACTTTCATAAATTTCATCTCCTAACTCTTCCATTGCTTTTTTATATTGTTCTTCATTTGGCGCTTTTCCATGCCATCCCACTTGATTTTGCATAAATGATATTCCCTTTCCTTTTGTTGTTTTAGCTATTATGCATGTTGGTTTTTCTTTAACATTTTTTGCAACATCAAATGCTTTTATTATTTCATCAATATCATGTCCATCTATATTTATTACTTGAAATCCAAAACTTCTAAATTTTTCATCTATTGGATATGAACTCATAACTTCTTCTATTGTTCCATCTATTTGTAAGTTATTGTTATCTACTATTACACAAAGATTATCTAGTTTATATTTGTTTGATGCCATTGCTGCTTCCCATATTTGTCCTTCTTCTATTTCTCCATCTCCTAATATACAATATACTCTATAATTTTTGTCGTCTAATTTCGCACTTATTGCCATTCCATTTGCAACCGATAATCCTTGACCTAAAGAACCTGATGTCATATCTACTCCTGGTACTTTATTCATATCTGGATGACCTTGTAATTTGCTTTCTATTTTTCTAAATGTTTGTAATTCTTCTTTTTCAAAGTATCCTTTATTTGCTAAGCAACTATATAATGCTGGTGAACAATGTCCTTTTGATAAAACTAATCTGTCTCTTTCTTCCCATTTTGGTCTTTTTTCATCTATATTCATTTCTTTGAAATACAAAACTGTTAAAATATCTGCAACAGATAATGAACCACCTGGGTGCCCTGATTGTGCTTTATAGACTTGTTCAATTATGCCTCTTCTTATTTCTTTTGCTTTTTCTTGCAAAAATATTATTTCATCATTTTCCATACTTTCTTCCTTTCTCTTAATATTATTTTGTCACATTTTTAACTAGATATTATTTTACTTTTTTATTATATATTTCATACATCAATTTGTCTAGTTTTTATACAAATATGATTATTGCTAACAAGAGTATTTTTATAAAAAAACAAAAGTAAAAAGAATATTTAATTGTTTTTAATTATACAATATATTATAATTGTTATGAAAGGACTGGTTATATGTTTGATAAATATATTGAAAATTTAAAAGAAGAAATAATAGCAGAAACACGGAGCTCTAATTCAAATTCCTAGCGTTAATTCCAAGTCTACTGACCAAACTAAACCTTTTGGAGAAAACGTTAACAAAGCATTAGAATATACACTTAATTTAGGAAAAAAATTAGGTTTTAGAACAAAAAATGTAGATGGTTATTGTGGATACATTGAATTTGGTGAAGGTGATGAATTATTACGGAATTATTGGACATCTTGATGTTGTCCCAGAAGGAGAAAATTGGACCTTTCCTCCTTTTAGTGGAAAAGTTGCAAATGGAAAAATTTTTGGTAGAGGTGCAATTGATGATAAAGGCCCAGTTATAAGTTCTTTATATGCTATGAAAACAGTAATGGAAAATTGCAAAGTAAATAAAAGAGTTCGTTTAATTTTAGGATTAAACGAAGAAAATAACTGGCAATGCATAAATTACTATAAAAAGCATGAAGAATTACCTACTTTAGGTTTTAGTCCTGATGCAGACTTTCCATGCATATATGCAGAAAAATCTATTTTAACATCATATTTAAAAATGAATTATTCTAATTATCTATCAAAAGATATTATAATAACTGATATTGATTGTAATAATAATGCCTTAAACGTTGTACCTAAAATCTGTTCAACTACACTAAAAATAAATACTAATAACATTTCATTTTGTAATTTTATAGAAAATTTAAAAAATATAAAAGAAAAATATGACTACGAAATTGACATTTACAAAATTGATGATGAACATGTTAAATTGACTTCTTATGGAGTTCAAGCACATAGTGCACATCCCGATTTAGGTATTAACTCTATTTCAAGAATAATTATTATTTTAGATGACATTTTTAAACTTTATGATATAAATATTGAATTATTTGACTTTTTTAAAAATTTTATAGGAACTGATTATTCTGGAAAAAATTTAGAAATTAATTTTGAAGATGAGTCAGGAAAACTGACATTAAATGTTGGGTGGTTTTCTTTAGAAAATTCATTATTAAAAATTGGCATGAATTTAAGAGTTCCAATTAATACTAATGTTTTAGATGTTGAAAATAAATTTCTAAAATATTTAGATTCATATATTAATGTAGATTTTGAAACAACTAATTATATGCCTGCTCTACATGTACCTAAAGATAATTATTTAGTTAAGACTCTTTGTAAAATTTATAATGAAGAAACAAAATCTAATTTAGAGCCTATTGCAATTGGTGGTGCAACATTTGCTAGAGCATTTAAAAACTGTATCTCATTTGGAGCTAATTTCCCTGGAAATAAAGATATGTGCCATCAAACTGATGAATTTATTTCAATTGACAATTTAATTGCTTCTTGTAAAATTTATGCTAGAACTATATATGAACTTAGTAAATAAAATATAAAAAAAGCCCCGCCTTAGCCGTCAGATGTCTGAATTTTTAAGGACCTGCTCCTAAAAACAGGTGGGTGCTTACCTAAATATTCATGGGCTTCTCACTTTATTGTGAGCTTGCACGCCATATTTGAGAGATCAGCCCCTCTTATCGTGTGTTGGTTCTAAAAATTCTGTCTATACGCACTATGCAGGGTTTATTTTTATAAAATTAATTACTTAATCTTTTATTTCTTAAGTTAATTACATTCTAACATATATTATTTTAAATTACAAGCATAAATGTTTCCAATTTTGGTATTACATTACATACAATAATATGCATAAAAATTGCAATAAACTTCCTAATAATATGAATAAGTGAAATATTGAATGAGCATATCTATATTTTTTTCCAAAACCATATATAATAGCCCCTATTGTATATGCTATTCCACCTGTTACTAGTAAAACAGTTCCTGACATTCCTAAAGTTTGTGGTAATATACTAGCTTTTATGATAATACACCAGCCCATT
>CARBKU010000042.1 GCA_948946035.1 uncultured Clostridia bacterium | reverse complement strand
ATATTCTTTTTTTTTTTTTATTTCGCTATATTCACTTAAAAAAATCAAATGCAATACGCTAAGACATAATATTGCAACTAAAATCGGAATTAATATATAACATACTATTTTTAATAAACCTGATTGTTTTATTTTTTCCATTTTCTCACATCCTAATACTACTTATTTTATATCTTCTATTTTGTATCCAACGCCCCATATTACTTTTAAGTATTTTGGTTCTTTAGGCTCTATTTCAATTTTTTCTCTAATGTGTCTTATATGTACAGCTATAATATTTTCTGCTCCAAACCCTTCTTCTTTCCAAACATTTTCATATATTTCTGGTATAGAAAATACTTTTCCTTTATTTTGTAATAAAAATTTTAAGATATTGAATTCTGTTGCTGTTAATTTTACTTCTTTTCCATCTACAATTGCTCTTTTTGTATCATCATTTAATACTAATTGTCCTGTTTGATATATATTATCATTTTCCTTTTTTTCAATTGAGCCTAATTTTACATATCTTCTTAAATTTGAATTAACTCTTGCTATAAGTTCCATTGGATTAAATGGCTTTGTAATATAATCATCTGCTCCTAAATCTAAACCTTCTATTTTATCGTAATCTTCAGATTTTGCAGATAATAAAATAACAGGTATACTATTTTCTTTTCTAATTTCTTTTAATGTTTGTATGCCATCCATTTGTGGCATCATTATATCTAATACAATTAAATGGATTTCTTTAGTATTTATAATATCTATAGCTTGAATTCCATTATATGCTTTGTAAATTTTGTATCCTTCTTTTTTCAAATATATTTCAATTGCACCTACAATTTCTTTGTCATCATCAACTACTAAAATGTTATACATTTTTATCTCCCCTTTATTATTTTTTAGTATAACATATAAATTATGAATAAAAAATAGAGAAAACATTAATTTTCTCTTAATTTGTTCTTACTTTATAACCTTACTCCTTCTATATGAATAAATCTAATTTTTTCAAAATCATATTCAGAAATTGCTTTATTAAAACTATCAAATGTGTGTGATGCAATTTTTATACCTGACAACGTAAGATGATTTTCTATATTTACTATTACTAAAGTATGAGTATACATACTACCATTAAAAGATAACTGTGCAATATCTCCTAGCTGTATATTATTTTGCATTGTTTCCTTTCCATATGGTCCTACCAATTTATTTGTTGTCAAAAATTGATATAAATATTCTACACCACTCCAAGATGGAGATTTACTATATCCATTTATATAATACCACCCTTTTTCTTTTGTGTAATTCATAATATTGCTTCCTGCATATATACATTGTGATGCAAAACTTGTGCAATCTCCTCCAACTCTATCAAAATTGTAATATTGTGGATTTCTAGAAAATGCCCATTTTTGTGCATATTCTATTGCTTTATTTCTATTATATTGTATCTCTTTCATTTTCACCTCAAAAACATTCTAATTTATTTACCAATAAATATCTGTACAAAAATTTTACCATACTTTGAACTACTAACAACTCCTATTCCTGTATAGTTAAAATTTGAATTTAAAATATTTGCTTTATGCCCAGATGAATTCATCCATGATGTTACTGCCCCATTATTACTAGAATTTGCTGCAATATTTTCGCCTGCTGTTTTATAAGATATTTTAAAACTTTTTAGCATGTCAAATGGAGATCCATAAGTTGGTGATGTATGTGAAAAATAATTATTTGCTACCATATCTTCTGCCTTTATTCTTGCTACTCTTTGAACTTCTTTGTCTACTTTTAATTCCTGTAATCCATTATTTGTTCTTTGTTTATTTATTAAATTAAATACTTCCTTTTCATCTGAATTCATACTAGAAGATGTTTGTGTTCCTCCACTTCCTGACGAACTAGAATTACTTCCACTTGAATTATTAGAATTTGGATAAATTGCTTTTATATATTTTTTGCTAACTGCTCCAATATAATCTCCTTCTACTTGTACTATATACCAATCCCCTACTCCTGCAAATACTCTTATATACTCGTTTTTCTTTACAGTTGCAACAATTTTGTATTGTGTTCCTGGTCCACTTCTTACATTTAATTCAGTTGCAGTTACTAAACCTGTTGAAAAATCTACTTTATAATAATGTTGCATTCCAAATGATGTAGTAACAATGCCAATCATGAATATAAAAAATACTATCATTGTAGTTTTTAAAATTTTTTTTCTTTTTATTGTGATAATCTTCATAAAACACCCCTTATAAGTAATTATATTTTCCATTGAATGTCCTATATGACAAAAACTGCTACAATTAATTTACATACTTGTAAATTAATTGTAGCAGTTTTTTTATATTGTAGGAAAGTTCTCCCTGTGGGAGGAGTTTTCGTACAAGATAAATATTGAGTTTTAAGAATTTCTAAGCAATTACCATTGCATAGAAATTCTTAAAACTCTTTTTTATAATTTATTATTATTCTGCTTTTTTATCTTCTTCTTTAACTTCTGTTTCAGTAGCTGGTGCTTCTTCTTTTACTTCTTCTACTACTGGTGTAGTTTCATTTGAAGTTGTTTCTGCTTCTACAGTTTCAACATTTTCTACTACTTCTGTTGTTTCTTCTACTATTGGTTCTTCTGCTAGGTCTTCTTTTATTGTTATTTCTTTGTCTTCAATTCTTGCTCCTACCATTTCTTTTGTCTTAGCTGATTTTCCAACTCTATCTCTTAGATAGAATAGTCTAGCACGTCTTGCTTTACCTACTCTTACTAATTCTACTTTTTCAACTAATGGTGAGTGTACTAAGAAAGTTTTTTCAACACCTACACCATATGATATTTTTCTTACTGTAAATGTTTTATTAACTCCCCCACCTTGTACTTTTATAATTATTCCTTCGAATATTTGGATTCTTTCTTTATTTCCTTCTTTGATTCTTACGTGAACTTTAACTGTATTACCAACTTTTAATTCTGGTATTTTATTTTTCAATTGTTCATGTTCAATTGATTTTATAATATCCATCTTAGAATTTCCTCCTTCTTTTTAATTTGACAAGGGATATATATATGTTACATTTTAGACTTTCCCTTGTTTAGGCAGTCTCTTACTCTTTTAGTAAGTCTGGCCTTTTTTGTTTTGTTATTTCTAAAGATTTTTGCTTTCTCCACTCTTTAATTTTTTCGTGGTGCCCTGAAAGTAATATTTCTGGTACTTTTTCTCCTTCAAATATTTCTGGTCTTGTATATTGTGGATATTCTAAGAGTCCATTTGAAAAACTTTCTTCTTTTACTGAGTCTTCTTTTAAAACTCCTTCTACATATCTACTTACACTATCTATCAACACCATAGCAGGAATTTCTCCCCCTGTTAATACATAGTCTCCAATTGATATTTCTTCATCCACAATTTTATCAAGGATCCTTTGATCAATTCCTTCATAATGTCCACAAAGTATAATTAAATGTTCTTGTTTTGCTAAATCTTCAACTTTTTTCTGGTTTAATGTTTTTCCCTGTGGTGACATATATATAACTTTTGCCTTTTTTGTATCAATAGAGTTATATGCTCTATATACTACGTCTGGCATCATTACCATTCCTACACCACCACCATATGGGGTATCATCTACTTTTTTATGTTTGTTTGTTGAAAAGTCTCTAATATTTATTAAGTTTATATCTATTAGTTCCTTTTCTTGTGCCCTTCCAATAATGCTTTGTTTTAAATTGTCAAACATTTCTGGAAAAAGTGTTAAAACATCAAATTTCATTTAAACTCCCACTCTTTTATAATTTTATTTTTCAAAATCATATTAAGCCAGGTATAATATGAACTAATATCTTTTTATTTTCTAAATCTACTTCTTTGATAACTTCATCTATTCCTGGTAAAAGAACTTGTTTACCTAAACCGTCTTTTACTACATATACATCATTACTGCCAGTATTAAAAATATCATCTACTTTTCCTAGTAATACACCTTCTTCTGTATAAACATCTAATCCTAATAAGTCTACTATGTAGTAAGTGCCTTCTTCAAGGGGTTTTGCATCTTTTCTATTTATTAATACATAACTTCCTCTTAATAAGTCAGCATCTTCTGGATTTTCTATCCCTTCAAATTTTATTAAAACCATTTGTTTATGATATTTTACCTCTTGTATTTTATATTCTTTTTTACTGCTTTTATTTTTGATATATATTTTTTCTAGTTCTTCAAATTGTTCAATATTTTCTGTAAAAGGTTTTATTTTAACCATTCCTTTTATTCCAAATGTGTTTACAATTTGACCTATTTCAAAATAGTCTGTCATATTTTATCTCCAATTATAAATTTATCCAATAAATTCAACTGAAATTTTTTTGTGTTCTTCTCCAGCTAATGATTTCATTACAGTTCTAATTGATTTTGCAAGTCTTCCTTGCTTTCCTATTACTCTACCCATGTCCCCTTCTGCAACTTTAACTTCAAATAAAATTGAATTTCCGCTTTCTTTTTCATTAATTTGGACAGATTCTTTATCATCTACTAAATTTAAGATGATTGTTTCTAAAATATCTTTCATATAAGTGCCTCCATCTTTTTACAAATACATTTGTTTATTTTTTAGCTTTTTCTATTAAGTCTTTAACTGTATCTGTTGGTTTTGCACCATTTTTTATCCATTTTTCTACTTTTTCATTGTCTAAAACAATTGTACCTGGATCTGTCATTGGATCGTATGTTCCAATTTGTTCTATAATTTTACCATCTCTTGGACATTTAGAATCTGCAACTACTATATGGTAAAATGGAGCTTTTTTCTTTCCTTGTCTTTGTAATCTAATTTTTACCATTAAATTCACCCCCTTCATATATTAGGATATTCCTTTGTTTTTATTAAATTTATTTACTCTAGTTTATAGGAAATCCTTTGTTGTTTTTATTTATATTAATTTATAGTTATCCGTATTTTGCTTTTTGGTTATTTAACGGCTAACTTAAATTTAATAACTAATTAGGTTTTTATAAAAATCATTAAAATATATTTAAATTGATTATTCTATATTTTAAAGTTTTTTAAAGCATTTTCGTCTATATTGTTCATTAATTTTTTCATTCCACCTTTATTTTTCATTTGCTTCATCATTTTTTGTGTCATTTCAAAAGATTTTATGAATTTGTTAATGTCTTGTACTGTTGTTCCACTACCTTTTGCTATACGTTGCCTACGACTTGCATTTAAAAGTTTTGTATCTCTTTTTTCTTGCTTTGTCATAGAGCATATTATTGCCTCTATTTTATCAAATTCTTTGTCATCTACTTTTAAGTCTTTTATTTGATTCATTCCTGGTATCATTTTTAATAGTGATGAAAATGACCCCATTTTTTTAACTTGTCTTAGTTGTGCTAAATAGTCATCTAAGTCTAATTCTTTTTTCTTTAATTGCTTTTCTAATTTTTCTGCTTGCTCTAAATCAAATGATTCTTCTGCTTTTTCTATTACTGATAAGATATCTCCCATTCCTAATATTCTTTGTGCCATTCTATCTGGATGGAATATTTCTATATCACTCATTTTTTCACCTGTTGCTACAAATTTTATTGGCTTTCCTGTGACTTTTTTTACTGATAGTGCTGCTCCACCACGAGTGTCACCATCTAATTTAGTTAAAACTACTCCATCAATTCCAAGTGCTTCGTTGAATTTTTCTGATACGTTTACAGCATCTTGACCTGTCATACTATCTACTACTAATAGTATTTCGTGTGGCTTTATGTTTAATTTTAAGTTTTTTAGTTCTTCCATTAGTGCTTCATCTATATGCAAACGTCCTGCTGTATCTAATATTACTACGTCATTCAATTTTGATATTGCTGTTGACATAGCTTGTTTTGCTATGTGTACAACATCTTTAGAATTTTCGTTACTAAATACTGGTATGTTAAGTTGTTTTCCTACTACTTGTAATTGTTTTATAGCTGCTGGTCTGTATACATCACATGCAACTAATATTGGCTTTTTTCCTTGTTTTCTTAATAAGTTTGCTAGCTTTCCGACATGTTGTTGTTTTTCCTGAACCTTGAAGTCCTACTAGCATTATTACTGTTGGTGGATTTGGTGTAAAGTTAATTTTGCTTTCTGTTCCTCCAAGTAATTCTACTAATTCGTCTTTTACTATTTTTACTACTTGTTGCCCTGGTGTTAATGATTTTAGCACGTCTTGCCCAAGTGCTTTTTCTTGAATAACTGAAATGAATTCTTTTACTATTTTATAGTTTACGTCAGCTTCTAAAAGTGCAAGTTTAACTTCTCTTAACATTTCTTTTAGATCTGATTCTGTTATTCTTGCTTTTCCTCTAATTTTTCTTGTTATTTCTTGTAACCTAGAAGATAGTCCTTCAAAAGCCATAATTTCACTTCCATTTCTTTTATTTTATACTAAATTGTTTATCTCTTTTTTTATGTTTTCTAATTTACTTGCTATTTGCTTGTTAGTGGTTTCTTTTTGTATTTTTGTTAGTTCTTTTATTGCTTTTTCTATTCTTTTTTCTTGATTTGTTGTTTTTTTCATGAACATTAATTTTTCTTCGTATTCAAATAGCTTTTTTTCTCCCTTTTTGATGATGTCTCTTACTGCTTGCCTTGTTATGTTGTTGTTTTCTGCTATTTCTGATAGTGATAAGTCATTGTTGTAGTAGTCATTTATGAATTCGCATTGTTTTCTTGTTAATAGGTTACCATAATATTCATTTAATATGCTGATTTTTACTTTTTCTTCCATATGGCTGCCTCCTTTTTTGTAATGCTAATATACTTTACACCTTTTTTTGTCTTTTGTCAAGGCTTTTTTATAAATTTTACCATTTATGCCATTTTGAACAGAGTGTGCATTTAGATAAAAGGAATTTTGTCAATAATAATATATTTTAAATAGCGCGAGAAGGTTTATAATTCTATTTTTTTGAAACGACTCCGGGGTAACCGTTCAAAAATTCTTAGAAAAGTTTAAAAAACTTTTCTTTAGAATTTTTAGAATGGGGCAGTGCCAAAAAAATATAATTATAAACCTTTGGGAGCGAGTAGTGTACATAAATTATCGACAAAATTTTTTTCTCTAATTGCACACTCTGTCCAAAATGGCATAAAACAAAATATCAAAAAGTCTTTATTTTCTCTATTTTTTATGCTATAATATATTTATGACTAATTACAAATAAAAGGAGGATTTATCTTTATGTGGCAAATTTGGTTAATTATAGCAGGAGTTTGTATAATTGTTGAATTTTTTACAGTTGGATTTTTAATTTTCTGGTTTTCAATAGGAGCACTAATTGCAATGGTTGTAAGCTTTTTTACAACAAATATTGTCATTCAAACTTCAGTGTTCATTATTTCTTCAACAATATTAATTTTTGCAACAAAACCATTTGTAAAGAAATTTTCTAAAGAAGAAGATACTGTAAAAACTAATGTATATTCAATTATTGGTAAAACAGGAATAGTTACAGAAGAAATAAATTCAGTCCATTCAAAAGGACAAATAAAAGTATCTGGTGAAATATGGTCAGCAATACCAAATTCCGAAATAGTTATACCAAAAGATTCAGAAGTTGAAATACTAGAAATCAGTGGTGTAAAAGCAATAGTTTCACCCAAAAAATAAGTTTAAAATAAAAATTTTATAAGGAGGTAAAAATTATGGCATTTTTATTAGTTATGTTAGTTATTATATTAATAATAGCTTTTCTATCAATAAAAATAGTTAGGCAATCTGAGGTTTATATTATTGAAAGGTTAGGTAAATTTTCTAAAGTTGCAGATGCTGGTCTTACAATAATAATTCCATTTTTTGACCATGTAAGAAGTGTAGTAAGCTTAAAACAACAAACAATGGATGTTCCACCTCAAGGAGTTATTACAAAAGATAATGTTACAATAACAATAGATACAGTTGTTTTCTATCAAATAACTGACCCAGCAAAAGCAGTATATGAAATTCAAAGTTTAAAGAAAGGTATCGAATATTTAGCAATTACAACAATACGTGATATCATCGGTAAAATGGACTTAGACGAAACATTTAGTTCTAGAGATGGCATAAACAACCAATTAAGAGTTGTTTTAGACGAAGCAACAGACAAATGGGGATGTAAAATCGATAGAGTTGAAATTAAAGACATTACACCACCTGCTGACATAAGAGACGCAATGGAAAAAGAAATGAATGCAGAAAGAAATAAAAGAGCATTAATTCTAGAATCAGAAGCTCAAAGACAATCTGCCATTACAATTGCAGAAGGTAAAAAACAAGCTGCTATCTTAGAAGCAGAAGCAGACAAAGAAGCTAAAATAAGAAGAGCAGTCGGTGAAGCACAAGCTATAAAAGAAGTTGCAGAAGCTAAAGCTAAAGAAATTCAAATGGTTTATGATGCAATGAAAAAAGCAGACCCTAATGAAAAACTAGTACAATTAAAATCTTTAGAAGCTCTTGAAGAAGTTGCTAAAGGAGAAGCAAACAAAATATTTATTCCTTTTGAAGCAACAAGTGCATTAAGTTCATTAGGAGCTATAAAAGAAGTCCTAACAGAAAACAAAAAAACATCTAAAAAAAATGATAAAGAATAATTACATATAACAAAAAGTGAGCCTAAGATTTTCTATTAAATACAAATTTTAAGAAAATCCTAGGCTCATCATTTTATT